>VFJK01000180.1 GCA_009886125.1 Geobacter sp.
AATCGGTTCTCGGCAATCTTGAACTGGCCCTGATGAAGCTTCCTGCAGATGCTGCTGTTCGTACTTTTGTCTGTAATGCAGTTAACGCAGCAGAGCAGGCCGCCAAGTTGAGCGGTATGATGCTGGCGTACACCGGCAAGGGGCTGTTCAAGGTCAAGGAGGTGGATCTGACAGAGTTGGTTGAGGAAAATGCAGCCCTGCTTGCATCAGGTGTTTCAAAGAGTATTTCGTTTTACCTCAAGCTCGACTCTTCACTCCCGTTGATAATGGCTGACGGTGAACAGATACTGCAGGTGATTATTAATATGATCAACAATGCTTCCGATTCCATAGGAGATCTCAATGGTTCAATCACCCTTTCAATCAGCGTTCAGAAGTTCGATCAGAAAACCCTTGATTCGAGCCGGATTGAGGAAAAACTTCCGGAAGGGCGTTATGTCCTGATTGAGGTCACTGACAGCGGCTGCGGGATGAGCCCTGAAACGTTGGACAAGATTTTCGATCCGTTCTATACAACCAAATTCACTGGCCGCGGACTGGGGATGTCTGCTGTGCATGGGATCATCCGTGCCCACAATGGTGCAATCATGCTGGAGAGCAGCCTGGGCAGCGGCTCCTCCATTCGGGTACTGCTTCCTGTTGCAGATGATTATCAGATGATAGAGATGGGCGGTTCATCCGTACCTGCAGCTGCTTCACGTGATGTCAGTTGCTGCCGCAAGGTTCTGATTGTAGATGATGAAAAGATGATCCGTAATCTTCTAATCGAAATAGTCGGTGTACTCGGGTTTGAGCCTGTTGCTGCGGAGTGTGGCGAGGAAGCAGTACGTATTTTCCTGGAGGAGGGTGACCGGTTCAGGCTGGTGCTATTGGATCAGAGTATGCCGGGCATGGATGGAGTTGCTGTATTCACGGAGCTGAGAAAAATAAGGTCTGATATCCCGGTGCTTCTTGCCAGCGGCTTTAGTAAAGAGGTGATATTGGAACGCTTCAAGGGTCTCGATCTTAATGGATTCATTCAGAAGCCGTTCAAGCTGAATAGCCTTATGGAAGAGATGAAGCGGGCTCTGAATGAGTGACAGGTCTGCGGTTCCGCACTGTCTGCGGTAACTTGCCAAAAGGAAACAGTTATGCTGACAAATAATTCTGCTGCGCCTCTGGTCCTTATTGTCGAAGACGATGATACCCACGCCGACCTTATTTTGCGTTCGTTTGGGAATGATCCCGAAGAGTATCGTGTAGTTGTCGTCTTTACCATAGCCGCTGCAAAGGAGGCGATGGAACGACAACCTCCCGGCCTTCTACTGACTGATTATAAACTGCCTGATGGTGATGGCAGTGAATTGGTGATGTTGGTTGCCGGATCGTTGCCGGTCATCTTGATGACATCGCATGGCAGTGAACTGGTTGCTGTAGAGGCTATGAAGATAGGGGCACAGGATTACATCGTCAAGTCGCCGGAAACTTTCAATAATATGTCTCGTACGGTCAAGTTCGCTCTAATGTCATGGGACCTGAGAATGGCACGCAGGCAGGCAGATCATGCGACTCTTTCAGCAAAAGAGGATTGGGAGCGAACCTTCGATGCTGTCCCTGATATGATAGCCATTATTGATAACAACCACATTATTGCCCGTTCAAACAGAGCTATGGCAAAGCGGTGTGGCTATTCCTCTGATCAGCTTGTCGGTAAAAAGTGTCATGAAGTTATGCACGGCTTGTCAGAACCACATCCTGACTGTCCTCTTATCAGAATGATGCAGAGCGGAGAGGCGCAGAGTGAAGAAGTTGCTGATAATAAGCTGGACGGTGTATTTGATGTCACCATTTCGCCTCTCAGTGACTCTGAAGGGAAGATAACTGCCGGCGTTCATGTCTTTCGGGATATAACCGAGCGTAAACGCACGGAGG
Source organism: Geobacter sp. (assembly GCA_009886125.1). Taxonomy (GTDB): domain Bacteria; phylum Desulfobacterota; class Desulfuromonadia; order Geobacterales; family DSM-12255; genus VEOV01. Next base: position 1,912 of record VFJK01000180.1, read on the forward strand.
AATCCCTTCAAGAGAGCAATGAGAGGTTCAGCGCTGCATTCAATAATGCGCCGATCATGATCGCAATCACCTCTTTTGAAGATGGCAGGTATCTGTATGCAAATCAGATGTTTCTTGATACCAC
>VFJK01000077.1 GCA_009886125.1 Geobacter sp.
GTGTGCGGCAAGACCGCTTAAAAACTCCTCAGCATCATCGATAGTCGTCAGGGTCGACTCCCTGCCGACGGTCGGCACTTCTCCCAGCTCAACCTCAAGACCGACTTTGAAATCCCGGAACATCGGGACAAGTTTTGAAAGGATAGATATATTCTCAGCAATCGGGCTGAATGATGCGTCAAGCGCAAATGAGCTGTAACCGGCTGCCAGCTGGGCAGCAATGAGTTTTTTTGCGGCATCGATCTCGGGGATTAAGTCCTTTTTGATGGTTATATGATCGGCATGGATAATAAAGGGTTTTGAAAAACGGCATACTTCGGCATATTCGATCAGACTCTTTACGAACTGATCCGGAGTCTGGCCCGTGTAACCTCCGTCAAGCCCGCCTTCTGTCGCTGAAAGTTCGAAAGCGACTATCGCGTCCAGCTCTTCAGCTGCTCGCATGATACCCGGGACAACGTGCCTGATCCTTGTGTTGCACCCCATGATGATGAAAGGGGTCTCAGGAAGTAGTCCGTAGACACTGCTGCCGTTGATGATGCAGACCTTGCTGCCTGGATCGAGCAGGTTTTTCACCGGTTCCGGGATATATTCTCTGAATTTCTCTAAAGGCATCTTAGAAGCCTTAATGACGCTGTTTTTAAAAGAATTAACTCTTTATCATGACCCTCCTGAGGCGTCAAGCAAACAATTCCAATTGACAGAGTGAGAGTCAAGGCTTTAATTTCAGAGAAGGAGAGAACAATGGTGCTGCAATCAAACGAGCGTCCGGACCTTGCCGGGTATGCTGCAAAAAGCTCTGAATCCCTCGGGAGACATTACATTGAGGAGTTCCGTGACAACCGTCCGGCATATGAGCGGGACAGGGACAGGATTATCCACTCTGCTGCGTTCAGAAGGCTCGAATACAAGACCCAGGTTTTCGTCAATCATGAAGGTGATTACTACAGAACCAGGCTTACCCACTCCCTTGAAGTTGCCCAGATCGGAAAGGCGGTGGCACGTCGCCTGCGGCTGAACGAGGAGCTGACAGAGGCTCTGGCTCTTGCTCATGATCTTGGGCATACCCCTTTCGGCCATACCGGAGAAGAGGTCCTGAACCGGTTGATGAAGGATCATGGCGGATTCGAACATAACCGCCAGTCCCTGAGGGTCGTGGATGAGCTTGAGGAACGTTACGCCTCTTTCAATGGCCTTAATCTTTCTTTTGAGGTGAGAGAGGGTCTTATCAAGCACTCCTCGCCGTATGTCACCCCGACAGCAACTATCGACCAGTTCCTTCCCGGCATTGTCCCTGTCATAGAGGCGCAGCTGATAAATTATGCAGATGAAATTGCCTACAATAACCATGATATCGATGATGGTCTCAAGTCCGGCTATATAACCCTCGATCAGCTTGCCGAGGTGCAACTCTGGCGAGAGGTGAACGAAGATGTCAGGATGAGATTCCCTGATGCCGACCCCGACAGGCTGAAGCATCAGACGATCAGTTCGCTCATAGGACTGTTCATCGACGACATAACAGCTGAAACATCGAGAATGATAGTTGAAAACGGCATAAATTCTATAAAGGATCTCAGGGGTGTCAACAGGATTGTGGCGGGTTTCAGTCAGGAACTCTCAAGAAAAAACCGCGAACTCAAGCTCTTTCTCCTTCAAAACCTCTACCATCACTATAAGGTCGAGAGGATGAGGGTCAAGGCCGAGCGCTACCTTACGAACCTGTTCACGACCTACCTTTCCTATCCGACACTCCTCCCGGTCAAATATCTCAAAAAGATGGAACTATTCGGCAGAGAAAGAGTAATATGTGATTATATTGCCGGGATGACAGACAGATTCGCGCTGGATGAGTACAAAAGACTGTTCGAGCCGTACGAAAGAGTTTAAGAGGTGGCAGATATGGGAAAAGCAGTTGCAGTTGATCGAGAAGCGTGTATTGCCTGCGGGCTTTGTGTGTCAGTAGCGCCAGAGGTCTTCAGGTTGGAGAATGGCGCTTCAATAGCATATAATCCGGATGGAGCACCAATAGAAACTATCAAGCAGTGCATAGACGGATGCCCGGTGACCGCCATCTACTGGAAGGATTAAGCTCGACTACTTGAGCTTGTCCTTCGGAAACTCGATAACCGGTTTTTCACCTTTTCGGTACAGAAGAAAGGTCCTTCCCAGAACCTGGGCAACATCAGCTCCACAGCGCCTGGAAAGTGAATCTGCAACTTCGTGCCGGTCCATATCACAGCTTTCATGCACCTTCACCTTTATCAGTTCATGAGCTGAGAGCGCTCCATCCGTTTCGGAAACCAGCGATTCATTGACTTCGTTTTTCCCTACCATGAGAACAGGCTTCAGCCCGTGGCCAAGTCCGCGTAAAAATCTTTTCTGTTTACCTGTAAGCATATTGACTCCGATTTATAAAACAATTCACTGGCCGCATACTGCGTTGACTATCCTGTCAATGACACTTTCGTCCAGATAAGGATGCATGGGCAGACTCATCACTTTTCCGGCAACTGATTCAGAAACAGGGAAGCTCCCTGCCGGTTTATTGAGAGAAACGAATGCCGGCTGGAGGTTCAGAGGTATCGGGTAGTGAACGGCAGTTGGGACACCTTTTGCCTGAAGTGACTGCTGCAGGGCGTCGCGGTTTTCCACCTGAATGGTGTACTGGGCATAAACAGTGGTGTTATATGGCTCGATATAAGGGGTGACGATCCCTGAAGAAGCAGCAGCAAACTTGCTGCTGTAGGCAGTTCCTATAGCGGATCTCAGGGCAACCTCCTCCTCGAAGATTTCGAACTTCGCCAGAAGAATTGCAGCCTGAAGAGTATCCAGGCGACCATTGATGCCGATCATGGGGTGATTGTATCTTCTGTCCTGCCCGTGATTCATCACCTGTCTCATTTTAACTGCCACAAGGTCATCATCCGTAAAGCAGGCACCGCCGTCTCCGTAAGCGCCAAGCGGTTTGGACGGGAAAAAACTCGTGCAGGCGATCTCGGAAAGAGCGCATGACTTGCGTCCTTTGTAGGTGGCCCCAAAGCTCTGGCAGGCATCCTCAATAACCGTCAGGGAGTGTCGTGCAGCAATTTCATTAATAACATCGAACTCGGCACACTGCCCGTAAAGGCTTACCGGCATGATCGCGCGCGTCCTTGGCGTGATTGCAGCCTCAATAAGCGACGGGTCGATATTGTATGTTCTCGGGTCTATATCCACAAAAACCGGAGTTGCTCCGAGAAGCGCTATCACTTCACCGGTCGCGATGAAGGTGAACGGGGTTGTAATTACCTCGTCCCCGGGTTGGATACCTTTAGCCATGAGAGCGATGAGAAGGGCATCTGTTCCGCTCGAGACCGTTACGCAGTGTTTTACGCCGACATAGGCGGCAAGTTTTGATTCGAGTTCGGTGATTTCCGGACCGAGGATATACTGCCCATGCTTCAATACTGCAGACATTCTACGCTCTATGTCAGGGAGGATTCTCTGCTGCTGCCTGTTGAGGTCGATGAACGGAATCTGGCTCATGTAAAATCTCCTTGTTTGAAATTTAAGGAATATTTGCAGTTTTGAGTTATAAAATCAAGCATCATATTCAAAAATGAAAGTCCTCACAGATTATATGCCTTGACGTTTCGGCCATCCTCCTGTAAAAAAACGTTTTTATGAATATACTTGGACACAATTTATGAGAGCATTTTAGGCATCCATAAAGAATGGAATCTAATTTAAAAATATTTGTTGCCGGTTCGAAAGGACTCGTTGGTTCGGCACTGGTTCGCAGGCTTCGTGCAAGAGGTTTTACAAATCTGATCCTTCCGGAGATAGATGAACTGGACCTCTGTTCGCAACAGCATGTTTCCGAATTCTTCAGGGCTGAGAAGCCGGAGTATGTAATCCTTGCTGCTGCAAAGGTTGGCGGAATACACGCAAATAATACCTACCCGGCGGAGTTCATACAGATAAACCTGTCAATCCAATGTAATGTCATCCATGAAGCCTGGAAGTGCGGGGTGAAGAGACTGCTTTTCCTTGGTTCTTCCTGCATTTATCCACGTCTTGCTCCGCAGCCGATGAAAGAAGAGCATCTGCTGACAGGGCCACTCGAACTGACAAACGAGCCGTATGCAATTGCCAAAATTGCCGGTATCAAGATGTGTGAATCATATAACCGGCAGTACGGTACCGAGTTCATAGCTGTGATGCCCACAAATATGTACGGTCCAGGCGACAACTTTCACCCTGATAACAGTCACGTTCTGCCTGCCCTTATCAGGCGTTTTCATGAAGCAAAGATGGACTGTGCGAAAGAAGTGATCGTCTGGGGGACGGGCACTCCCAGGAGAGAGCTTCTGTTTGTTGATGATATGGCGGAAGGTTCTGTCTATTTGCTTACGCTCCCATCTGCGAAGTTGTCTCATGAGTTGTTAAATTATCCCAAGCCATGCTTTGTCAATATGGGAACCGGAGTTGACGTCACCATTAAAGAGCTTGCAGACACTGTCGCTGATGTTGTCGGGTACAGGGGCCGCATTGTGTTCGACCGCTCCAAGCCTGACGGTTCACCGCGCAAGCTGCAGGATGTATCCAGGATGACTTCGCTTGGATGGCAGGCTACAACCTCTTTGCGTCAGGGCCTTGAAAGAACCTATGCGTGGTTTCTTGAAAATGAGAATAACTGCAGAACATAATAATTTCATTGGGAGTTTTGTATGAAAAAGGCTCTTATCACAGGTATTACCGGGCAGGATGGATCGTATCTCGCTGAACTACTCCTTGAGAAAGGGTATGAAGTCCACGGAATGATCCGCCGTTCATCTTCATTCAATACGGGCAGGATCAATCATATCTATCGTGATCCCCATGAGAAAAACGTCCGGCTTTTCCTTCACTACGGTGATCTAAATGATGCCAGCTCAATCAATATGCTCCTCAGGAATATCAGGCCCGATGAAATTTATAACCTTGGTGCGCAAAGTCATGTAAGGGTCTCTTTTGATGTGCCCGAGTACACCGGCGATGTTGATGCCCTCGGGACTGTCCGGATTCTTGAAGGGATCAGGGAGACTGGACTGGATACAAAATTCTATCAGGCTTCTTCGTCTGAGCTATACGGTAAGGTCGTTGAGACTCCGCAGACGGAGACTACGCCGTTTTACCCTCGTTCGCCATATGCGTGTGCAAAGGCATACGCTTTTTATATCACTCAGAATTACCGCGAAAGTTACAATATGTATGCCTGTAACGGCATACTTTTCAACCATGAATCTCCCCGACGCGGCGAGACGTTCGTCACCAGAAAAATCACCCGTGCGGCAGCCCGGATAAAAACAGGTCTGCTTGAATGTCTCTATCTCGGTAACCTCGATGCCAAGCGCGACTGGGGTTTTGCAGGCGATTATGTCGAGGCGATGTGGCTTATGCTGCAGCAGCAAAAGGCGGACGATTATGTGATCGCTACCGGCGAGACCTATAAAGTCCGGACCTTTGCTGAAATGGTTTTTGCCCGGCTTGGCATTCCTCTGGAGTGGAAAGGGAGCGGCATAGATGAAGTAGGGATTGACTCTGTCAGCGGAAAGACCGTTATTCGTATTGACTCGAAATACTTCCGACCGGCTGAGGTCGACCTCCTTTTGGGGGACCCGTCCAAGGCAAAAAGCGAGCTTGGCTGGAAACTCAAAACCAGTTTTGAACAACTTGTGAACATGATGACTGATGACGATCTGAAGGCTGTGCAGTAGACCGGACATTGTTGTAGTCACCAACATTCTTTGAACTTGAACTTTGAACAGCCGTTACTGGGTGGTGTGTGTGGACCATAAACCTATGCTGGAGACATTGATCAGGGCAATCAGGGAGTTTATTCCCGATTGTCAGGCCATCTATCGCTTTGGTTCATGGGGTACACCTGCCCAGAAGCATGACAGTGACATCGATCTGGCTGTGCTGTCATCCAGCATCCTTGAAACAGTGAGTTGCTGGGAACTGGCTCAATCACTTGCTTCCTTAGCCGGTTGCAATGTTGATCTGGTTGACATGTTGCGTGCTTCAACGGTGCTGCGGATGCAGGTGCTGGCAAGTGCTGACCGGCTATACTGTGCTGATGACTACGGAGTAGAACTGTTCGAGGATGTCGTTTTTTCCAGCTATGCCCGTTTGAATGAAGAACGCCGTGAACTGGTTGCAGACGTACGAGCAAGAGGAAGCGTGTATGGCAAGTGATGTGCTTCTGAACAAGGTAGCGATTATCGAGCGCTGTCTTGCCCGGGTGGATGAAGAGTACCTTGGCCATGAGGATGAGCTGGAAACGAATTATACGCGGCAGGACTCAATCATACTCAATATACA
>VFJK01000044.1 GCA_009886125.1 Geobacter sp.
TTACTTCGAACCAGGGTGTCGGGAGTTCGAATCTCTCCGGGCGCGCCAATTATAAGGGGCCAGATGGAAGCAGCTGACCCCTTTTTAAAATCTGTTTATTAAATTACAGGGATTACTTACAGAGGAATATTCGGTCCCACTTCTTCCGCTTATCAACAGTCGGCTTGTCCAGTCGAAGCCGGACATCGCAGATATCCCAAGAATTAAAGCAGCGCTTGTAGGCGCATCCAGAAGCCAGTTCGTCGATATGGCGTACCCTATGGGATGCCTGACGTTTTGGCGCGGCCTTCCGGGTCGGTGCAATTTTCAATATCAGGTTTTTCTTGAATGATCGTGCCATGAAAGAGTTCTCTTATTGCTCTACGTTGCCCCGTGCGCCTGCATATCCGGCTCCACCGTCAAACGCAGTCCCATACCATGCAACAACTTTGAAATGCTGCTGAACTCCGGATTTCCCCGCTTCGACAAAGTTTTGTAGAGGCTTGACCGGCTGACATGCGTCTTCTCTGCAATGGCCGTCATCCCTCCTTGCGCCTGGGCTACGTCTCGCAATGCCAGTAAAAACGCCTCTCTGTCATTGTCTTCGATCACAGTATTGAGAAATGCAGCCGCGTTTTCAGGGTCTTTAAGCCATTCAATATGATACTCGTCATAGTTTCCAGTTTTTCTAGCCATCGCTTTTATCCTTTCTGTTGTTGCTTCCAATAAGATTTAGCAACTTTGATGTCTTGCGTCTGAGTGGACTTGTCACCACCGATCAGAAGGAGCACAACCGTCTTGCCCTTCATGGCATAGTAGAGGCGATAGCCGGGGCCATAGTCAATTCTCAACTCGTTTAGCCCATCGCCCAAGGCCTTGACATCGCCAAAATTACCAAGCTTCACGCGATTAAGTCTTGCGCTGATTCTGGCGTGGGCGTTCCGATCTCGAAGGCTTGACAGCCATTCCGTGAATGGCGCGCTACCATCATCTTCAAGGTAATATTCCAAGCGGTAAGGTGTATCAGTCATGTCAAATTGTATCCCCTGGAAGACATATCTGCAAGAAGATATTTTTACAGGATAGACTTTTTAACCTGGCTCCGCGTCACCACTGTTATTTCAAGAGACACCTTCAAATGTCAATAAGTCTAACCTGACCCCGGAACCCTCAAGGATAAAATTAGAGGCTTACCATGTTTTGTGATGACGATGGGGATAATCTCTGTTAATTTCAGAAACAAGCTGACCAAGCTTCCAAAGCTGATAAAATTAAGCCTTTAACGAAGAATATTGTTGAATGTGTCGAGGTTTTAATCAATGTTGGGTAGGATCCATTTGAGGTTTGTATGTTAAAAGCAGGTTTGTGAATTGCCTTATGTACAGAGTCATTCAGTTGGATTTGATTATTGGCAGAGTTTTTTATCATTGGTTTATGTCGTGAGCCATGCCCGTAAGACCTCTTCATGAAAAGTTCCGATCACTCCAACTGCGATATCCATGTCGCCTGCGCTCTCATAGAGCGTGACGGGCTTGTTCTCGCTGCCCAGCGGAGTGAACGTATGAATCTCCCCCTTAAATGGGAGTTTCCCGGCGGCAAGATCGATCCCGGCGAATCTCCGGCAGAGTGTCTGAGGCGGGAGCTCCGCGAAGAGCTGGGAATCGGAATCGCTCCTGGCGCACCCCTCTCAACAACCACCCATGCATACCTCGACTTCAAGGTGACGCTTTATCCGTTTATCTGCTCTGTCGAATCAGGAGAGATCACCCTCCATGAACACAAACAGATACTCTGGCTCAGACCTGAAAGGCTTCACAAGCTCGATTGGGCTGAAGCCGATTTGCCGGTAATTGCGGAGTACCAGGGGATGCATGCCCGAAAATGAACGGGAACACCGTCAAAAAGGCGAATTGAAACTGCCAGCGGGAACTGTGCCGGCAATCTCTTGCAACCAAGCGGAAATCACAAGTAACTGCCTGATATTTTGTACTTGATTTGAACTCTCTAGAGGTCTATATCTAATTCACTAAACATTGACGTACCTTATCAATGGAGATAAAGCCTGATGAAAATCCGGGTCCTCGGCTGTGCCGGAATGGTATCTACAGATTCCAAGACATCAGCGTTTCTGATTAATGACAGGGTCCTGCTCGACGGCGGAACAATCTGTTCATCACTCACTCACGATGAGATCAAACCCCTCAAACACATCTTCATCTCCCACCCGCATTTCGATCACATTAAAGGTCTCCCTACCCTTGCAGAGAATCTGGTCTTCATGCAGGAGAAGGGCCCGGTGACCATTTATGGGTCCGAGCATACACTGAACTCGATCAGACAGCACCTGATGAACGGCATTATCTGGCCTGACTTCTCGGTTCTTCCGAGTGAGGACGCTCCGATCCTGAAATACTGTCGCATTGATGAAGGTGTTGCCGTGCACGTGGAAGGGCTTTCAGTAACTCCGATTTTTCTCTGCCAGAACTTCACCGATTTCGGCTATTTAATAGATGACGGCAAAAGTACGCTGCTTTATACCAGTGATATCGGATCGGATTCAAAGCTCACAATAAAGGGAACGGTCCCGGATTCCATGATTATCGAGATCTCATTCCCCAACGAAAAAGAGGAGTTGGCGCTCCAGACCGGACACCTCACCCCTCTTCTTATGATTGATATGATACAAAAACTCACCGTCCAGCCCCGAAATATCTTTGTCTCACACATCAAGTCCTACTTCAGGGATCAGATTATCGCCGAGGTCCAAGCTCTTGGCATCCCGAATCTGGTGATACTGAACGACGGGGACATCCTCAACATCTAACTCAGCATTATGAATCCTGCCTGCCTGCCGGTCTCCCCGCCATCCCTTCTGTATGAGAAGAACCGGTCATGATCGCAGGAAACGCAGGTATCTGCGGATTCGATATTTTCATTGCTCAGCCCTGAATCGAGCAGTTGCGCCCTGTTAAGCCCGGCCAGATCGAGTTTCCATTTTCCCGCTCCGGATTCAGAAGCGGATTCCGCCCAATCCACCCCATTGGCAGAAAAAGCATCACAGACGGGCTTATCGACCTCATAACAGCAGGGTCCTATTGCCGGTCCGATAGCTGCCAATATCCGGGACCGATCAGAGCCGAAAAGCTTTACCAGAGACTCCACACCTTTCGCGGCGATATTCGCCGCACTCCCCTTCCACCCGGCATGAAGTACTGCGACAACCCTTTTTACCGGGTCAAGAAGGAGCAGAGGGACGCAGTCAGCTACGCCGACCGCGATCATGACCCGTGGTTGGTTTGTTATGATCCCGTCACACTCCAGTTTATGAAAATGGGCATAATCAGGATTCGGTTCATCTATCACCAGGATATCGCTTCCATGGCACTGGCTGACCATTACGAACTTCTCGGCCTTCGCACCGAATGATCGTGCAAGAAGACTGCGATTCCCCTGCACACTGTGAGGGGAGTCGAATGTATTGAGGCCGAGATTAAGCGAGTTGTACGGTGCCCGCGAAACCCCTTCATGTCTCGTTGTAAAACCCTGAACTGATATGTTCGCACCTCTCAGAAGTTCAGGCTCGAGATAGTGGATGTTGGCTTTTCTGGTAAACTCCATGCTTTTCATGTCCTTTCAAGATAGTCCAGAAGGGCCTGCATATCCTCCGGGAGTTCAGAGTCAAACTCGATATAGTCCCCTGTAGACGGATGCCTGAATCCAAGCGTCTTGGCATGAAGGGCCTGCCGACCCAGCTTTTTTGCCATGATCTTAAACTCCGGCGATTTGAGACCATTTGCTCTGGCAGTACCACCGTACACAGAATCTCCGACAAGAGGGTGCCCGCTTTCAGACATATGAACCCTTATCTGATGGGTTCTCCCTGTCTCAAGCCGGAGTTTCAGCAGGGTGACTTCAGGAAACCTCGCGATAACCTTCCAGTGAGTGACCGCATTCCGGCCATGCTTTGCGCTGCTGGACATGCGCTTCCTGTCGACAGGGTGACGCCCTATGATGCTCTCAACTCTCCCCTTATCTGTTTTCGGAGAACCGAAGACCAGCGCAAGATAGACCCGCTTGACCGTGTGGTCCCTGAACTGAGCGGCAAGAGCTTGATGCGCTGCATCGTTCTTTGCAACCACCAGGAGCCCTGAAGTGTCCTTGTCGATCCTGTGGACGATTCCAGGCCGGATCTCTCCGCCGATACCGGAAAGGTCGGAGCAGTGAGCCAGAAGCCCGTTCACAAGAGTTCCGCTGCTGACACCTGCACCGGGATGGACCGTCATCCCTACAGGCTTGTTAATGACGATCAGGTCCGAATCCTCGTACAGGATATCGAGCAGCATCTCTTCAGGAACAGCAGATGAAGGCTCAGGCGGAGGAATCGTCACCGCAATCTCCTCACCCTCGGAAATCTTGTAGGAAGACTTCTGCACGATGCCGTCAATAAGGACATCCCCGTCCTCGATAAGCCTCTGCACTGCAGAACGGGTGAGATCCGGCACAACGGAAGCGAGAAATGCATCAAGCCTTGTCCCGCTGGAAACTTCAGGTACTTGTATATGTAAGGTTTTGTCCATTTTTGAAAGTAGAAAGGCGCGATTCAAAACCGCGCCTCAAGAATTGCCGATTCGTTAGGTCAGCGTATACTACCAGATTGTTGACTCGATTTTACCGGCTCTTTTTACCAGCACATCCACTATCGCGAGGTCAAAAAAATTCATCCCGGAGACCTGCGGAGCAACCCGGGAGTTATAGTGCTGCCGCCCTTCTTCAAGCTCATCGGTAAGTATCTCGAAGAGGTTATCGTTCTTTATGCCTGACTCGACCTTCTCTCTGTTGTAGATCGCCACATCGGAAAGGATAGCCCGGGCAAGTCTTCTGGCCTGTTCCGGGTTTTCGATGAGATTCATTATACCCCCTAAAAGCAACTACCAAAAAATAGGTCAGGCGTAGGACGTTCTGATTATACTGAATTTTTCATACCATGCTACCTTAATTTTAAGGCAAAGTATATGCTCGCATTTCCCCTGCGGACCAGAAGGGCTGCACTCCCCCTCTTTGCAGCGTCTTTCATGACCGCCTCATACTCTTTCAGGGTGCCGGTCTTCTTCTGATTGACTGCAGAAATAATATCTCCCCGCTGTAACCCGCTGTTAGCTGCCGTACTCTCCGGTTCGACTGCCGTCACAATCACCCCGGATATCCCCGATTGCGCCTTGCTGCGAGGGAGCTCATCGACTTCAAGGCCGAGCCAGGATTCGGCAGTTTTAGCGGGCCGGGGTCTTTTGGCCTCAGTACTGTCTCCGCTGGCAAGCTGAAGAGTGAATTTCTGCAGCTTGCCATCACGGAAGATTTCAGCAACGACAGATTTCCCGATCGGCGCTTCAGCAACGGCAAGCTGGAGCTGGCGGGCATCCTTGATCTCTTTGCCATCAAAAGTAACAAGAATGTCACCCTGCCTGAGACCGGCCTTTTCTGCCGGACTCCCTGCCATTACGTCGGATATCAGGGCCCCTTTGGCTTTCTTAAGTCCGAACGAAGCGGCTATATCCCCGGTAACCGGCTGGATTGCGACTCCGAGCCACGCCCTTGTGACACTCCCTTTCTTTATCAGCTGTTCGACGACCCGCTTCGCCATATTCACCGGAATCGCGAAACCGATACCCTGCCCTGCAGCTACTATTGCAGTGTTTATCCCTATGACTTCGCCATTGACATTCAGCAGCGGTCCACCCGAATTCCCGGGATTGATCGAGGCATCTGTCTGGATAAAGTTCTCATAGGTCTCGATCCCCATGTTGGAGCGGCCCGTAGCAGAAACGACACCGACAGTCACCGTCCGGTCGAGACCGAAAGGGTTCCCGATAGCAATAGCCCACTGACCTACCTGAAGTTTGTCAGAATCCCCGAGGACTGCAACAGGAAGCGGCTCTTTGGAGTTTATTCTGATAACGGCAATATCAGACTTCGGGTCGCTGCCAACGACTTTTGCATCATAGACGCTCTCATTTGAAAGCTTCACCTGGATACTTTCAGCATCCCGGACGACATGGTCATTGGTGATAATATATCCGTCCCGGTTGATTATGATACCGGAGCCGAGACTCGACTCCTTCCGGTAGCGGGGACGGGAAGGCATCTCTTCGAAAAGATCCCCGAAAAACGGCGAGATCTCGATAAACGGTTGGACGACCTTCTTCTTGCTTATGGTCGAGATGTTGACGACTGAGGGAGTTACCACTTTCACCAGATTAGTAAATGCCTGTTGCGTAGCCAGAATATCCCTGGGCACATCCTTGACCGGAGAGTCAACCTTGCCGGTCTCATAGAAGATGTTCTTCTCCTTCTCCCGGCCACAGGCAGGGAGTGTACAGACAAACAGAATCAGCAGAAAAATGATGCGGTTTCGACTCATATTCCTTCACCTCAGACGATACTGTAATCATTCGAAATTACTCCTGCAAGAGTATCCAAATGCTCAGGGCATGTCAACTTGCCTGTCCTGTTAAAGCATCTTAGCGGGGTGGAGCATCAAAACAGTGTTGACCCTTTCTCCCCTTTGGAATATAAAGCGCCTTAGGAGTCTGTCGGACTTAGGAAATCGAAGCGAAAATTCAGCTGGACGAGATCAGATTTTGCCGATTTTGAAGGTTAATAGTTGTTCTATTGACCGAGAAAGCGGTGAA
>VFJK01000022.1 GCA_009886125.1 Geobacter sp.
AATAACCAATGCCATTCTTTCTGCAGAGGTCCATTTCTTCTTTCAGGATCGGCCGGGAGGCATCTGCAATGTCCGTCTCACCCCGGCAGAACTTCTTGAATCCACCGCCTGTGCCGGCGATACCTACCGTCACTCGTATGTGCCCGCGATTCGCCTTCTGAAACTCTTCCGCCACCGCTTCCGTGAGGGGATACACCGTACTTGACCCATCGATTTTAATCAGCGTGGTTTGCGCGGCCCATGTCGGATGACTACCGAAGCCGCACACTTCTAATACTCCTGCTATCAAAGAAACGAAAAGAAACAGACTTATGGGCATTCTCATATTTTCCATTATTGATGCAGTTGCTTTCTGTGATTCGTGGCCTTGCAGCCATGGTGAGGTCATGTACTGGAGCGCGGTCAGCTCAATGAGCTTGGAGACTAGTCCCTATTCATTATGAGACTGTCACGGGTGCGTAAACTTCCTGTTAACTCGGAAGAGTGCCGGAGTCTTCTAAGAGTGTCCTCGGTATCGTTGAAGCGAGGGAGAGCAGAAAAATAGTTCGAGATCGTAGACAGCTATGAGGGGGCTGAGTGGTCTTGCCGCGGCCGATTGGGAGCACATCGTGTGAAGGGTATTTGGCGAGTCTTCTAATCGATCTGTAACTGAATCTTAAAAAGTTAACGCGGATGTAACATGGCTGTCACAGGCGGGCAATGCCGCGCCGCTACAGTAGCTTCAGATAGTAGGAGATAAGGACTTTCTATTCAGGCATCTTTCTCATCAAGGAGGTACGACGAGTGAATAGCCGATGCAGATACGGTCGAAGAGGTGTGACGGCGGGAATGGTAAGCGCTCTGTGCCTATTCGGCCTGACGTCTGCCTGGGCTGAGCAGCCGCTCGATCTGGTTCGACCGGTTGTGGATTCCAGCATTGCTTCGTATCAGCCCAAGACCGGCGTGTCGGGGGCGATCGTCATTGCCGGGTCGGACACCATGCAGCCCATCATCGTCAAAGTCGCCTCCGCCTTTAAGCTCTGGCAGCCGAATATCAAGATCGCCGTTCAGGGAGGCGGGTCCGATGCGGCGATGCGGCAGTTCCTGCAGGATCAATCGACGATCCGCCGCGGCGACGCAAATCCCAAGGGACATCTCGTCTCCGGTCACGTCGGACTGTTGGCCTCTTCTCGACCGTTGACCGATGATGAGCGCAAAGATTTCCGATCGCGCTATGGATTCGAGCCGACAGAAGTACCGATCGCGCTCGACGCGATCGCCCTGTACGTCAACTACCAGAATCCACTCCAAGGCTTGAGCTTAGAGCAAGTCGATGCCCTATTCAGTCAATCGCGGAAACGCGGAACGCTCAGCACCATCACCACCTGGGGACAGGTGGGGTTGGCAGACGGGTGGGAGCAACAACCGATCCGACTCTATGGCCGCGACAAACGCTCTGGAACCAGGACCCTGTTTATCCATTCGGCCTTGCTCGATGGTACGCTCAAGTCCGAGGTAAAGGAGGAGCCGGGAACGGCGATGGAAATTTTGGATATCAGCAGAGACCTGCTGGGCATCGGGTATGCCGGTATTGGATTCCAAGCCTCGACTGTCCGGATCCTTCCCATTGCGCCGAAAGCTGGAGAGGCGGCGGTTGCACCGACGGCTGAAACCGCGGCAAACGGCACCTATCCGCTGACGCGGTCGCTCTATCTCTATGCGAAGCGGAATCCAAAAGGCGAACTCGAACCCGAGATCGCCGAGTTGTTGCGGTATATCAACAGTCGCGAAGGGCAAGAGACCATTGCGAAATCAGGGGTCTATCCACTCTCCAGCCAACAGATCACCTCAAATCTCCAGGCATTGGTCGGTGGTCAGATGTCGTCTGTCAGTATGGTTGCTGCGATCCGATAGTCTTTGTCACGGGTTCAAGCAGCCGGGGGCATCGCTCCCGGCTGCCTTTTTTCTCAATTCGCACTTCTGTTACACTGCCGCCTAAGGGGGGTCTCACCATGACATGGCCTCGACGTCTGTGCCTGACAGCATGTCTTCTTGCCGGTTTTTCAGGATGTTCGATCGCCCCGCCGCCGATTCCTATTCATGACGATCCCGCATTGCTTGTGACCGTCACCTACGATCCCCGCGCTGGAGCGGGACATTCGCACCCTGCAGCGATTTCGAGCGACATTGTGGCGGCGGTCTTGCGGGGACTGCAATTACAGGGACGAGATGTGGTCGGAGCGTTTGGGCTGATGGGAGAGGATCGCAGTTCACCGGTGTTTATCGATCGTAATATCCTGGCCGGCCTGGTTCCGCATCTCGTGGTTGGTCTGGCCAAAGCCTCTCCTCGGGATCTGGTTACGTTTTACCTTGTCCAACGCGATAGCCGGTATGTGCCATTGATTACTTCCGGCGGAATGTTTCTACGAGGCCACCATCTGTATGTCATCCTCGCCAACGGAAGAACCTCTCCAAGTTCTATTCAATACGAGACGACGTATGAACCCGATACCCGCAATAGTCCGCTTGTGCCGATAGCCCGATATAAGTTTACGACGGAGTTTCAGCCGGTCGAGGCGAGAGTGGCCACGTCGGAAGCGGAGCAGAGAGATGGGTGGGGAGGGTATCTCGATGAATCAAAGGTTGTCGTGGTGGATGTGGATCGCCTTGCCAACGCCCTGCCGCTGCCATCGGCGGCGATTCCCGCCATACCAGCTCACATCAAGCCGTAATGGCGGCCTCTCAATTATCTCGCGATAGGCGCCGGTTGGCCGGCGTCGGCCAATTGTACATTGACGCGCACGACCCCGTCGTTGAGTTTTCTGTAGGCATAACTTTCGGTAATCAGAGGTAACGCGTCGGCCTGCTCTTGCCGAGTAATCAGCGAGAGTGCGGGGATATAGCGTCCTGCGGCAACGGTTACCCCAATCACTTTTGCCCCCGGCTCGACAACGACATGATCGCCCAGTTCCGATCTGAACACAAACGACTGCATCCCGACAAAGGTATCGTCGCCAACTCTGGCAGGACCGTGGACTTGGCTTTGGTGTGCCAGGGAGACGCGTTTGCCGATATAGACCGAATAGCGTTTCCCTTCGACCTCTACTTCATTCTCGATCAGTTCATGCCCGCCTTCGAACGTCTCGAGGCCATGGACGACGACACCGTCTTGCACGTTGCTGTTATCGCCGATGAAGATATGCTCGCCTTCGTCTCCTCGAACTGAGGCCGCCGGCGCCACAAACACATGCTCGCCGATGATGACCGAGCCACCGACTGCCGCAAGCGGGTGGATGCGCGCGGTTTTGGCGATGAGCGGCACATCGATATCGGGGTTGAAGGTGGTCTTCACGTTCGGAGCGACCCAGCCGATCAACAGGGCAGCAACAACCAGCAGGTTGAGGCTTAGGCTGAACACCAAGAGTTTCGAGCGGGTCATGCATACTCCTTCTTCCAGGGGATGACGTGAGTCTACTGGAGCCGGAGAGTGGCGACCCGGTAGGGGGGAGGATGAGGGGGCACTAT
>VFJK01000153.1 GCA_009886125.1 Geobacter sp.
AAGATGGAATCCATAGGCAGTCTTGCTGGTGGAATTGCCCATGATTTTAACAATAAGCTGGCTGTCATCCTCGGTTATGCAGAAATGGCGCAAATGGTTGCAGTTCCGGAATCTAAAATTCACAACCTTCTTAAGGAAATCTATAAAGCAGCTGAGAGTTCCGCTGATCTCACCCGGCAACTGCTTGCCTTTTCCCGCCAGCAGACCATAGTGCCCAAAGTGCTGAACCTGAACGAGACTATTACCGGCTTGCACAATATGTTGAATCGACTCATTGGTGAAAACTTCATTCTTGACTGGCAAACGAAATCCGACCTCTGGCTCATCAATTTCGACCCTTCCCAGATTGACCAGATACTGGCCAACCTGTGCGTAAATGCAAGAGATTCAATGTCAGATAATGGCAAGATCACAATCGAGACAGGCAACAGCACTATTGACGAAAGCTATCTCACCAAACACCCGGACTCAGTTGCGGGAGATTATGTGAAGATTACGGTAAGCGACAATGGCTGTGGAATGGACAAGAAGACGATTGATCGTATATTCGAGCCATTCTTCACGACCAAAGAGACAGGCAAAGGCACCGGTCTGGGACTGGCTACGGTATTTGGCATCGTCAAGCAGAATAACGGTTTCATCAACGTGTACAGTGAACCGGGAATCGGTACGACTTTCACCATCTATTTGCCACGGTACACGGGGAACAGTGAACAGATACAGTCGGACGAAACAGCTCTTTCATTACCACGTGGGCAGGAAACAATTCTGCTGGTGGAGGACGAACTGCAAATCCTGGAAATGGCCACAATGATTCTCATCACGCAGGGCTACACCGTATTACCTGCAAACTCTGTGAATGAAGCCTTGCGTCTGGGTCAAGAACACGCCGGAGGAATTAATCTGATCATCTCCGACGTTATCATGCCCGAAATGAATGGCAAAGAACTGACCAATTTCCTGCTGTCCCTGAATCCGGAACTAAAGAGCATCTTTATGTCCGGATATACTGCAGATGTCATTTCTCAGCATGGTGTGCTTGACAAAGGGGTGAACTTTATCCAGAAGCCGTTCTCGTTGCCCGATTTAGCTCATAAGGTGAGAGATGTGCTTGATAGTAAATGATTCACAATTAGCCGAAAAAGTCATTTACACAGAATTGTTGA
>VFJK01000049.1 GCA_009886125.1 Geobacter sp.
ATCCGGGCCGCTATAGTTTTGCCATGCAGAAAGTTTCCATAGAAAAGGTCGCATCGTACGATCCCGAGCTGGTAGAGATCGGGCTGAAAAAGCTTCTCGCCCCTTTAGGAGGCATAGAGGCTTTTGTCCGTCCGGGAGAAAGGGTCCTCCTGAAGCCGAACATGCTCTCGGCAAAACCTCCGGAAGCGGCGGTGACAACGCATCCAGCTGTTCTTCATGCTGTTATCAGGCTTGTCCAGAGTGCCGGAGGGATCGCACTGGTCGGGGATTCGCCAGGGATAGGCTCTGCGCGGGCAGTTGCCAAACGCTCCGGGATGTTGAAGGTCGTCGAGGGGTGCGGAGCGGAGCTGGTCGAGTTCTCCGAAATACGGGAGGTTTTTTCCGGCGGAGTGTTTAAACGGTTCGCAGTAGCAGCTGCCTATCTGGATGCCGACCGGGTCATCAATCTGCCGAAACTTAAAACACATGAGATGATGACCCTGACCTGCGGGGTGAAGAACCTTTTCGGCATAGTGGTCGGAGCAGAAAAACAGGCATGGCATCTACAGGCAGGCTTTGATCGGGAACTCTTTGCCCGGGCGCTGCTGGAGCTTTATCAGATACGTCCTCCTGATCTTACCATTGTCGATGCGATCACGGCGATGGAGGGGGACGGTCCGGGGAGCGGCGATCCTCGTCATGTCGGGTTACTCCTGGCAGGGGTGAATCCGGTTGCAGTGGATCTGGTCGCCGGTGAGATCGCGGGTATCCCGAAAAAACTGCTGTTTGTCGAGCGTGAGGCGGAAAAACTGGGGCTTCCCGGTTCCGACAGGGAGCTGATAGAGATCGCAGGCGCACCTCTGGAGAGCTTGGGCATTCCCCCTTTCAGGCTTCCGCCGTTGTCCGATCTGGAGTTCGGACTCCCTCGGTTTGTCAAGAACATGCTCAGAAAGCATCTGACGACCAGGCCGGTGCAGATTTATGAGAAGTGCATACTCTGCGGGGCCTGTGTGAAAGGCTGTGCGCCAGCTGTTATCAGGATAGAGGGGAAGGAGCTGAAGTTCGACTATGATCGCTGTATACGCTGTTTCTGTTGCCGTGAGCTCTGTCCTGAAGGTGCGCTTGATGTTCGTAAAGGGATACTTCTCAGGCTCTTCGGCGGGAAAGAAAATATATAGGCCCTCCGGTTGACAACCTCATGGAGGAGTATTTAGATAAATTATCAACAGATTAAGTGATCGCCTTGGGATAGTCCTGCCGGGGCTTTTCTGTTTTTCAGAGGGAATAGCGGTCAGCGTGATAGGAACTTCTGACATACGGGGCACTCTCGACGTGGGCGAAGCCTATGGCAAGTGCCTCTATTCGGTATCGCTCGAACTCTGCAGGGTCGATATACTCTGCGACAGATTGATGACTGCGGCTTGGGGCGAGGTATTGGCCTATGCTGATGTATCTGCATTCGGTCCGGTGGATATCTTCAAGGGTGGAGAGCACCTCTTCCCGCGTTTCGCCGAGACCGAGCATGATCCCGGATTTGGCCGGGATCGAGGGCTCGATCTCCCGCGCACGCTCAAGAAGCTGCAATGACCGCTGATAATCCGCACCTGCCCTGATCGAGTAAAGGCGCGGAACGGTCTCGATGTTGTGACCGAGGATATCAGGTCTGGACGCCATAACTTTCGTAAGGCTCTCCCTGCTCCCCTGAAAATCCGGTACCAGCAGTTCGATAGCAGATTTCGGTGAGACTTTCCGGATTGCATCGACAGTGGCGACAAAATGACCTGCACCGCCATCCGGCAGATCGTCACGGGTCGGGCTGGTTATGACGACGTGCTGCAGTTCCAGGCTCATGACAGCCTCTGCGACCCTGAAAGGCTCGTTCGGGTCGAGAGGTGCGGGCCTGTTTGCCGAGACGTTACAGAAGCTGCAGCTTCGGGTGCAATCCCTCCCCATGATCAGAAAGGTCGCCTGTTTCTGTCGGAAACACTCGGAGATATTCGGACAGGACGCTTCGCGGCAGACGGTGTTCAACTCAAGTCTGCGGAGAAGCCGGTCCATTTCCGAATGGTCGGTGGGGGTCACTTTTTTCTGGAGCCAGTGGGGCTTTCTGCGGATGTTCATATCGTTAAATGTCGTGAAAAACTGCTACAGATAAATGCTGAAGAGCAGATGAATGCTTTCGAGGTGTTAGCCAATTCATTAATCGTTGCGCCTGAATTAAGGTTGACATGAAAAAGTCTTTTCGTAAATATATCCGAATCCACAATAAAGGAGAAGATATGAAAATCAAACAAATTGTTTTATGCAGTGCTGTAGTCGTCTTTATTCTGTCAAATGCGGTTTTTGCCGGACCTCTGCTACCTCCGCCACCACCCAGTGTCAATATCCAGATCGGGGCACCTCCGGCACCTGAGAGAGTGGTCGTCAGAGAGAGAGTCGTGGTTAAGGAGAAAAGGGATAACGGAAAGCATAAGGGGCATTACAAGAATAAGAAAAATAAGAAACACGGTCATGACGAATAGGCTTGAAAGAGATTTAACTTAATAAAGTTGGGAGTTTATTGCTAGGGGGGGGCGACTCCCCCTTTTTTGTCCAGCTTTCCCGGCTTGACGATACATTGACTCAAGTTATAGTTGTAAGGCTCGATAATCGGATAAGCTTTTTAATTTCAGCCGATCAAGAAAGATGAATATCATCTGATATAATAAAGCTCAGTCTGCGGGGATCATCAGAACCTGGATCAGAACATATTCAGCAAAACTCGGACATGCTGATCTGGATTCATTCTGACCAGCCAAAATGGCGAGTAATCAAATGATGGGAGGGAGTGGAATGAGCAAATCAGTGAAGGGGACAAAGACAGAGCAGAATCTGCTGAAATCCTTTGCAGGAGAAAGTCAGGCGCGCAACCGCTATACATATGCTGCAGGAGCTGCAAGAAAAGAGGGCTTCATCCAGATCGCCGACATTTTCGAGGAGACGGCAAATCAGGAGAAAGAGCACGCCAAAAGGTTTTTCAAATTTCTTGAAGGGGGGGAGCTGGAGATCACCGCCTGTTTCCCTGCCGGGCTCATCGGCACCACTGCGCAGAACCTTCTCGCATCGGCAAACGGTGAACTTGAGGAGCATTCCGAGCTGTATCCCGGGTTTGCCGCTATTGCGAAAGAGGAAGGATTCCCGGAGATAGCGGCGCTCTGGAGAGCAGTGTCAGTAGCCGAAAAACAGCATGAAAAGCGTTACCGCGACCTGCTTGCAAATATCGAGACAGATCGGGTCTTCAAGCGGGATCAACCGGTCGTCTGGCGCTGCCGCAACTGCGGCTATCTGCATACCGGTACTGATGCACCGGAAAAATGCGCTGCATGTGTCCATCCGAAAGCGCACTTCGAGATACTCGGGGAGAACTGGTAATTGAGCTGGGACAGTCTGAAGACAAAGATAGCCCTGCTGGTTTCTCTGCCGCTTCTGGCGACAGCAGTGCTTATCCTTGTCCTGACCTGGTTCAGAACGCTTCACAACCATTTTCCCATCTTCATGGCGCTTATCTTTTTCGGTTCGATCTTCACTGCCATTGCAGCATGGCGTCTTACGAAGCTTGTTAAAGAGCGGCAGAAGGAACAGGAACAGCAGCTTCGATTCCTGCAGACCCTGATCGACACCATTCCGAATCCGATTTTCTACAAAGACGCTTCCGGAAGGTACCTCGGCTGCAATCGGGCGTTTGAATCTGCTACCGGTGCGGTCAGGAGTGAAGTTGTCGGCAAGAAGGCGCACGATTTCTTTGTTGAGGAACTGTCTGAGATTTACTGCCGGGGAGATGATGAGCTTTTTGCCCGGGGGGGAGAGCAGATCTTCGGGAGCATTGCTCCGTATGCAGACGGTACTCTCCGCAATGTCATATTTCATAAGGCCACATTCGATGCACTGGACGGTTCGCTCGGCGGGCTTGTCGGCATATACATGGATATTACCGAGCAGAAGGATGTTCAGGAGGCTCTTTCAAAAGAGAGAAATTTTACGGTCAGCCTTCTCCAGAGTTCGTCTACTGCTACTTTTGTCATTGACAGCAACCATTGCCTGCTCTACTGGAACCGTGCCTGCGAAGCACTTACCGGTATTCCCGCTGATGATATACTCGGCACTGACAAGCAGTGGAGTGCCTTTTATCCGGAACAGACTCCCTGTCTTGCCGACCTCCTGATAGAAAAGGTGCCCCCTTCCGGGACCAAGGAGTTCAGCCGGTCGGACATAATCTTTGACGGGGTCCATGGCGAGCGTTGGCTGGATCTGGGCGGCAGAAAGCGTTATCTCTCATACAGCGCTGCTCCGATCAAAAACGATAGTGGGGAGATCGTCGCAGCTGTTGAGACGCTGGAAGACATAACCGAGCGGAAGGTCCTTGAGGATGAGCTGCTCAAGCTGACGTACGCGGTTACCCAGTCACCGATAGGAATCATCATTACTGACAATAATGGTGTCATCGAGTATGTAAATCCCAGGTTTACCGAGATGACCGGCTATAATCTGGAAGATGTTCAGGGTGAGCATTCATCCATGTTCAAATGGGTGGATGCGTCTGAAAAGTCATACAAGGAGCTTCTCAAGTCCATCCTTGGTGGAAAGGAGTGGCGCGGCAGGTTCCACAACCGGAAAAAAACCGGCGAACTTTACTGGGAAGAGTCTCTCATCGCCCCCATCAAAAACTCGGAAGGTGAGATCACCCACTTTATTGCGATGAAAGAGGATATCTCGGACCGGGTAAGACTGGAAGAAGAGCTGAATTACTCCCAGAAGATGGATTCAATCGGACGGATGGCAGGAGGGCTGGCTCACGATTTCAACAACATCCTGACGGCAATTGCAGGATATGTCGGGATAATGGAGTATTACACGCCGGAAGAGTCGCCGCTGTCATCTTCGATCATGAAGATCAGAAACGCTGTCGACAGGGCCGCATCGCTTGTCCAGGGGCTCCTCGACTTCAGCCGCAGGCAGCGGACAAATCCACTTCCGGTAAACCTGAACGATATTGTCACCCGGGTCGGCAAGCTGCTTACCAGCCTGATAGGTGAAGATATCACCCTTCATAATTTCCTCAGTGAAACCCCGCTGGAGATACTGGCAGATAGCGTACAGATTGAGCAGCTGATAATGCACTTGGTCAATAATGCCCGTGATGCCATGCCGGGTGGTGGCGAACTCTGGATCGGCACCAGACGCACTTCGCTCGACAACGATTTTGTGAGACGTTACGGATACGGGGCAGTCGGCGAGTATGCTCTTCTGACAGTGACTGACAATGGCGCAGGAATGGATGCAGAGACCCTCGAAAAGATCTACGAGCCGTTTTTTACGACAAAAGGGGTCGGCAAAGGGAGCGGCTTGGGGCTTTCAGTTGTGTATGGGTGCGTAAAGCAGCACAAGGGGTTTCTTACCTGTTACAGTGAACCGGGCAAAGGGTCTCAGTTCAATATCTATTTCCCCCTGAACATCGAATCTGAAGAGCCTGAGAAGGAAGAGGAGCGGCTGCATCCGAGGATGTCTGACAGGGGCCAGATGAGAGGGGATGAGACACTTCTTCTGGTTGAAGACGATGAAGAGGTCCGGAAGATCATCAAGAGCCTTCTTGATGAGTTCGGATATACCGTCCTTGTAGCAGAGAATGGTAAGCAGGCGCTCCAGGTTTTCAGGGATAACAGTCAGAAGATAAAGCTCGTGATACTGGATGCGATCATGCCTCAGAAAAACGGATGGGACACCTTCTGTGAGATAAGGGCAGACGTTCCCTGGATGAAATCACTGTTTATCAGCGGCTACAGCAGAGAAGCTCTTATTGAAAAAGGGATGCTTGAAGAGAATTCAGAGTTTCTGCCCAAGCCTATTGCTCCGCTCGATCTCCTTAGAACAGTCAGAGAGGTACTTGAAAAATGAATACTACGAACGGAAAGATTATTCTCGTCGATGATGACCAGTATGTCCTTGACAGCACAGCGACACTGCTCCGTATATCTGGCATCGATGTGACCGCCCTCGATTCAGGGGAGAAAGCGCTTGCTGCATTGGCAGCGGAGCGTTTCGATCTTGTCCTGACTGATGTCAATATGCCGATAATGACCGGAATAGAGCTGCTGCGGCGTATTCGTGAAAGAGACGAAGAGCTTCCGGTGATCCTCATGACAGCTTATGCAGAGCTCAATATTGCTGTTTCTGCGGTCAAGGAGGGGGCATTTGATTTCATTATCAAGCCGTATTCTCCGGCCCACCTGATCCATGCAGTAGAGAAAGGGATACGGTTCGGTCATCTGAAAGAGCTGGAAAAGAACTACAAGAGTGAACTGGAGATAACGGTTGCAAAAAGAACCCAGGAGCTTGCGGATGCCCTCACTCAGCTGCGCGGTATGAGCGAGGAGACAATCGCCCGTCTTACCAATGCGGCCGAACTTCGTGATGAAGATACCGGAAAGCATATTTCCCGAATCGGTATTTTTGCCGGGAGACTCGCTGAGACAATGGGGGCTGATCCGGATTTCATTGCGACGATTCGGATTGCAAGCGCCATGCATGATGTCGGCAAGATCGGTATCCCTGACTCCGTGCTGCTGAAAGAAGGGCCGCTGACCTCAGACGAGTTCACGCTCATGAAAACACATACGGTGGTTGGAGGAAAAATCCTCGCTGGATCGAGTTTCCCGATGCTGCAGATGGCTGAGACAATAGCGCTCACCCATCATGAACGCTGGGATGGAACAGGTTACCCCAGAGGGATGAAAGGGGCGGAGACCCCGCTGGAGGGTCGGATAGTCATGCTGGTGGACCAGTATGATGCGCTTCGGAGTAAACGAGTCTACAAGCCTGAGTTCAGTCATGAAAAGACCTGCTCGATTATTCTGGAAGGGGATGGCCGCTCAATGCCGGCTCATTTCGATCCGGAAGTGCATAAAGCCTTCAAGAGAGTATTGGCCGATTTTGAAGAGATCTATGAGGCCAATCAGGGTTGAATACATGCAGGATATAGCTATACCCGTTCAAGGGGAGTGTCATGAATATTCAAAAAATAATTGTTGCGGTGATTCTGCTCATAACGCTCGCTGTCTACAGTAACAGATTTACATGGTTCTCTCCTGCAGAGGCGTCCGACACTGCTCCCCTGGAGATAAAAGCACGGGCAGGCGGTATTGCTCTGGTCAGTGGAGCCGCAAACCAGGTAACCCTTCCGGCGAACATCACTTTCACCGCCAATGAGCCGGCAACCATCTACTACACGACAAACGGCACAGACCCGACAACTGCAACGCCGACATTCTCAAAAATTGTAACCAGCGGCTATGCTGCCACAGGTCCGACCATAAACGGGATCGATTCTATTCTCGTGACGCTGGGGGAGGATGCCGCCGGCAATCTGACATCAGTGAAAAGTTATACCTTTTTTACGCCCTGACCAGCTCTGTTGCAGTGTCGATGCCTTGTTGAAGCGCGCGAAAAAATGTTTTCCTGAAATGATTACAGGAGGTAGAGACGAAGGTTGAAGCATCCTTTATAGCACTTCAACGATTCCCGCCATGAAATAATCTTTGCCAAAAAAAGTCCTCTCCACGATAATCTTCACCATAACTCATTTCTGAGACGTCACAGCCTGATAGATGGAGTATTACATGATCAAACTGTTACGAAAACGGCGCAGCTTCCGGAAATTCACCGGGGAGAAGATTGCTCCCGAACTTGTTGAAACCCTCATCGAAGCAGCTCTCAGAGCTCCGTCATCACGGGGGATCAATCCGTGGGAGTTTATTCTGGTCGATGATCCTGAACTCCTGATGAAACTTTCCTGGGCAAAACAGCACGGCTCGGAGTTCCTGAAAAATGCGCCGCTCGGTATCGTGGTCTGCGCCGACAGCACCAAATCCGATGTCTGTATCGAGGATTGCACAATCGCAGCAATCATTATCCAGCTGACGGCAGTGTCGTTAGGCCTCGGCAGCTGCTGGGCCCAGATCCGCAACCGGATGTACGACCGGGAGAAAAGCTCCGAAGCCTATATCAGGGATCTTCTGGGGCTGCCGGAGGAGCTGCTGGTCGAGACGGTGATCGGTATCGGGCATCCGGGTGAAAGAAAAATGCCGGTTCCACCTGAGAGGCTTCAGCATGAAAAAATACGTTACAATCATTGGGGGAGCTGATGATCAGCCGGATGCCTCGCTATGTGGAACCGCTGTTCCGGCCGCCGAGTGAAGCCCGCAGCCTGATTTTTCAGATCACGATCGGCTGTTCCCAGAACAGCTGCACCTTCTGCGGTATGTACAAGGGGAAGAAGTTCCGGGTGAGACCGGTGTCAGAGATAATCGAGGAGATTGCCGGGATTCCGGAGATCTATCGTCTGGCCGTCAACCGGGTATTCCTGGCAGACGGAGATGCTCTGGTCTACCCCTTTGACGGGCTCGTGACGATACTTGAGGCACTGTCTGACCGCTTCCCGCGCCTTGCCAGGGTCGGTGCGTACGCCTCTCCCGCGAGTCTTGCCACAAAAGATCCGCAGCAGCTTGCACTGCTCAGGGGGAAGCGGCTTCGTATCCTTTATTTCGGGCTCGAATCCGGAGATGATGAAACTCTGCTATCGATCAAAAAAGGGTTCAGCGCTGAAGAAATGGCACAGCAGGCGCAGAAAGCCCGAAATGCCGGGATGAAGATCTCCGTGACTGCCATCCTGGGGCTTGCCGGTCGGGAGAGAAGTCTGGCCCATGCAGCCGGTACCGCTGCCTGGATAAATCAGGTCAACCCGGAGTATTTTTCTCTTCTGACGCTGTTTCATCGCCACAATGAAGATTTCGTCCGGTCTATCGAGCAGTGCACCCGCAGAGAGTTGATGCTTGAGGCGCGGGAGATGCTGTCGAAGATGAACCCTGGCTTTACAATACTCAGGTCCAACCATGTCTCGAACTTCCTGAATCTGGAAGGGAGCTATCCGAAGGACCGTGACCGGCTGGTCAGGGATGTTGACGCAGCCATTGAGAGAGCTGCAGCCTGGCCCGGATTCCTCGATTCAGTGCCGGAGTATACAGAAGAGTACTACTGATTGATCTGATGAAGCAGACTCCGTCCTTCACGAGGGTAAGATGGGAATATCGATTATCGCTGCGATGAGCAGAAACCGTGTCATCGGCAGACAAGGGGCTATCCCGTGGGACATCCCTGAGGACCGGCGGCGTTTTCGCGAGCTTACTCTCGGGCATACGGTGGTCATGGGACGTCATACGTTCGAATCAATCGGCATACCGCTTGCCGGCCGCAGAAATGTCGTCGTCACCGGTCAGACTGATTATTCAGCTGCAGGAGCAGTTGTCGTTCACTCTCTGGCAGAGGCCCTTGCGTCGTCCGATCCGGCTGATGAGCTTTTTATCTGCGGCGGGAGCAGGATATACGAGCTGGCGATGACGCTCTGCTCAAAAATCTACCTGACGCTTGTGGACCTTGAGATCGAGGGTGACAGATACTTTCCTGTTGTCCCTGCTGACGACTTTCAAGAGGTATCAAGGGAGGTCATCTCCGAGAGACCTCCTGCAGAGCTCATCATTTTCGAGAAGAGACCCCTTCCTCCCTGGGTGAGCTCCCCATGAAAAGTGTTACCGATGATGCCATTGTTATCGGGCTGCTGGATTACCGCGAGTCGGACAGGATCGTCTCGCTCTTCACCCGGGAGCATGGCCGGATAAACGGCATTGCGCGGGGCGCGAGACGGAGCGTCAAAAGGTTTGGAGGGGTATTGGAACTGTTTGCACGGCTCACGGTAAATTTTACTCACAGCGATTCTCTCGTGACTATCAGGGAGGTTGACGTCTTTTCGATCTATCCCGGGATACGCTCCAGTTTTGAAGGGATTGCACATGCAGGATATGCCTGCGAACTTGTCTCCCTGCTTGCCCCGGAAAGGCAGGCCAACCAGAGGCTATTCCGGCTCGTGACGGCATATCTCGGCCATCTTGACGAGTCGTCTGCAACTGCTTCCGACAGACATTTCTTCGAGATCAATCTGCTGAACATCCTTGGGTACAGGCCTCCGCTCGACAGCTGTGCCGGTTGCGGTTCAAATCTTGCTGTTTTCGGGGGGGTCTGGTCCGCCACTCTTGAAGACGGGATCTTCTGTAAAAGATGTTCAGGGAGGGGGGGGCTGCTTGACGGAGCTACTGTCTCACTTCTTCTGGAATCGATGAAATGCGGCCGTTTCGGGCAGATAGTATTCGATCAGAACAGTATCCGGGAGGCGGAAGCTTTTCTGGAAGCATTCATAGCATCAAATATAAGCCGTCCTCTTAAATCTCTCGCTTTTCTGAGGCTTTCCCCTTGACAAAAACAGAGGAAAGGCTTTAATTGTCGTTAATTTGAAGATGGATTTTCAAAGAAGCTCTAGTCCCGTTCAAGGAGAACCTCAGTGCGTAGACTCTCTCTTCTGATGCTTACCGCTGCCGCATTGACAGGCTGTGCCGCCAACGACGCATTCGTGCAGCGTCAAGGCAGTATGGAGGGGCGTCTTGAGCAGATCATGCAGGCGCAGAACAGCACAAAGGCAGAGCTTGCAGAGATGTCCCTCAAGGTAAAAGAGCTTAAGGACCAGATCGCAAAACAGGCCGCGTCAGAGAAGGACAGCCAGACAAAATATGACCAGCTGCAGGACCACGTGAAGATCCTTGCCAGCAGGCTGGAGTCCCTGGAAGCCCCGAGACGTTCATCCGTCATCGAGGTGGTAAATCAGGACAGCACCCCGGATGGTCGCGAAGAGTCGGTCCAGGCTGCCTACATGAAAGCATTCGGTCTTTTCAGCGCGAACAGTTTCCGGGCAGCTGCTGACGCATTCGAGTCGTTTATATCGAGTTACCCGGAGAGCGAATATGCTGCAAATGCCCGTTACTGGCTTGCCGAGTGCTTTTACGGTGAAGAACGCTACAAAGAGGCGGTCGTCTCATTTACCAAGGTTCTCGAATCAAAGCCTTCTGAAAAGAGGAGTTCAGATTCGATGCTCAGGATAGGGCTTTCCTGGTACCGGCTGAATGATCAGGAAAAGGGTGATCTGACCCTCCGTGCTCTTCTGGAGAAGTATCCTCGCAGTGAGGCTGCACTACAGGCCAGGCAACAGCTCGATCGCAAATAGCTCATACTTGAGGTGGATATGAAAATATCAAAATACTCAGCTGTAATTATTGCATTTCTGGCAGCTCTTCTTTCATGTGGCATAGCGATTGCCGCAAGCCAGAGCGAGCCTACGGTCTACGTGATCAAAAAGGGGGATACCCTCTGGGGCCTTTCCGATAAATTCATGAAAGATCCTTACTACTGGCCTGATATGTGGGCACTCAATCCGAATAAGGTTCTTAATCCTCACTTCATCTATCCGGGACAGAAGGTGAATATCTATCCTGACAGGATGGAGGTCCAGAGTGCAGGAAAGCCACTGGAAAAAGCACCGGAGCCGCCTCAGGAAGCTGCAGCATCCAAAGCCGCCCCTGCGGTCGTCCCTGCTCCTGCAACGGCGGCCGCAAAGATCCCTGAGGCTCTGGAGAAAGCCGTTGAAGAGCGGATTTTTTATGTGAACGGCGGGGAAGGTTTTATTGCCGGAGAAAGCTTCAAGCCGGTCGGGTTCGTACTTGCAGGGCAGCACAACCGGCGGATGTTTGCCGAGGATGATGTCGTCTATACCGATATAGGACTGGCACAGGGCGGTAAGGTCGGTGATCGTTTCAGCGTGTTCAAGAAGCATGCGGCGATCAGTCACCCGATCACAAACCAGATCCTCGGGTTCAGATTCATCCCTCTCGGGGCTTTGCAGCTTACCGAGATGGCCGATAAAAGTTCCAAGGCAGTGATAAAAGAGACCTCCCTTGAAATAGAGCCCGGAGCACTGCTCCTCCCTTACAGCAACAAAAAGAAAGAGGTCGCACTGAAGGCTCCTGAAAAGGACCTGGTCGGATACATTGTAGAGACAAAATCCGGGATCCAGGCAATTGCTACTGGTGATGTGGCCTACATAGACCTTGGCGAGGAGGATGGTGTAAAGCCCGGCAATATGCTTTATGTCGTCAGGAAAGTCAAAGTCGATATCGACTACTTCTCCAAAACGGATTACGACCTTCCTGTCGATGTACTCGGGGCAATGGTGGTGGTCGATACGGCCAAAAGGACATCCACTGTACTGGTCATCAAGAGCATTGACTCCATCTACAAGGGTGACAGGCTGGAGATGAAGAAGGGGCATTGATCTTCCCGCTATGGAAAATGATGATCCTTTCTACTGGTTTGCTTTAAGATCTGTTCCCCTGATCGGCAATGTAACCTATCGACGGCTGATTGAGCATTTCGGTTCTCCGGCAAAAGCGCTTTCCGCTCCACCTGAGCAGCTTTCTGCGGTCAAGGGACTGACAGCTCCGGCTGCTCTTTCGTTAGGAAGGCATGACCATCGTAAAGCTGCGGAAACAGAGGTTGCTGCTTTTATCAAAAGCGGCGCTTCCTTGGTGACCCTTCTTGATGACAGGTATCCGTCACTGCTCAAGGAGATATCTG
The DNA here is from genome assembly GCA_009886125.1 of Geobacter sp. Lineage (GTDB taxonomy): Bacteria > Desulfobacterota > Desulfuromonadia > Geobacterales > DSM-12255 > VEOV01. The sequence continues at coordinate 12,526 of VFJK01000049.1, forward strand.
ACCCCCCTCCTTACCTCTACCTAAAAGGGACTCTACCCGTTTCAAAGACCACAATTGCAGTCGTAGGATCACGCAGTGCATCTGACTACGGTATTTCCATAACGTCAAGACTCTCCAGGGAACTTGCCGAGCAGGGGATCACAATTGTTTCAGGGCTTGCTCTCGGGGTTGATTCTGCTGCGCACAGAGCGGCACTGAGCGTTTCAGGGACGACGATCGGAGTGCTCGGATGCGGGATCGATCTGGTCTATCCCTCAGTAAACCGGCAACTATTCATGGAGATGGAGCAGAGAGGAGCAATAGTCTCGGAATTCCCTATCGGCAGTCCGCCGGATGCGCCGAACTTCCCCAGGAGAAACAGGATAATAAGCGGGTTGTCAAGGGGGGTTCTGGTAGTGGAGGCGGCAGAAAAAAGCGGTTCACTCATAACTGCCGGCTTTGCACTTGAGCAGGGGAGAGAGGTCTTTGCCGTTCCGGGAAACATAAATTTCAGATCCAGCCGTGGCGCCAACAGTCTGATAAAGCAAGGGGCAAAACTTGTCGAATCAGTGGCGGATATTTTAGGTGAACTTCCTCCTGAAAGCGCTGAACTGCCCCAGTGGGCAAAGAAACAGACGTTCGAGCTCTCTTCAGATGAAGAGAGGATCTGCCTGCTTCTTGTCGATAAGCCTCTTCACATCGATGAGCTTACCGTCAGGAGCGGATTGACAGTCTCAACTGTTTCGGCTATGCTCCTTCGCCTTGAACTGCACGGTGCAGTGATGCAGTTGCCGGGGAAGATCTTCACCCTTTCGTAACGTAGCGACTGGTAATAAAAAAGGCTCAAATTATCCCAACGGAAAATGGATCAATATGTCAACGAAACTTGTTATCGTCGAGTCTCCTGCAAAAGCTAAAACAATAGAGAAGTTCCTTGGCCCCGGATATAAGGTGCTTGCATCATTCGGCCATGTAAGGGCTTTGCCGAGCAAGCAGGGATCCGTAGACATCGAGAACGATTTCGAGCCGAAATACGCCGTGCTCCCTGAGAGCAAAAAGCATCTCGATGCCATAAAGAAAGCGCTGAAGGATGCAGACGAACTGCTTCTTGCAACTGACCCCGACCGCGAAGGTGAGGCCATTTCATGGCATCTCCTGGCGGCTCTCGGATTGACAGGGAAAAAGAACACCATCCCGACACGGCGTGTCGTCTTCCACGAAATAACCAAAGGGGCGATCGTCGATGCTGTGCAGAACCCCCGCGACATATCTCTCGACCTTGTCGATGCACAGCAGGCACGCTCTGTGCTCGACTATCTGGTCGGTTTTAACCTTTCCCCCTTTCTCTGGAAGAAGATCCGCTACGGGCTTTCCGCCGGGAGGGTGCAGTCGGTCGCCCTGCGGCTAGTCTGCGAACGGGAGAAGGAGATCCAGGCTTTTGTCGAGCAGGAGTACTGGACGATCGGTGCGAAGCTCTCCGGCAAAAAGGAGCAGCCTTTCAGTTCAAATCTGATCGAGACCGGCGGGAAAAGGCTGGGTAAATTCGATATCCCTGACAAAGGAACTGCAGAGAAGCTTGTTTCGATTCTGAAACCCGCTGCATATCAGGTAGAAAAGGTAACCAAAAGCGAACGGAAGCGTCAGCCGGCACCTCCTTTCACGACTTCGACCCTGCAGCAGGAGGCTTCGAGAAAACTCGGTTTCTCTGCAAAGAAGACCATGTCGACCGCCCAGAAGCTATATGAGGGGATTGATGTTGGCGAGGGGACGTCAGGTCTTATAACCTATATGCGAACTGACAGTGTCGCTCTTTCGAATCAGGCACTGGAAGAGGCGAAAGAGGTCATCACGTCTCTTTACGGTAAAGAGTACGCACTGGCAAAACCGAGGCTCTACAAGAACAAGTCCAAGAACGCCCAGGAAGCTCATGAGGCTGTTCGACCGACATACATTTCAAAGACCCCTGCAGAGGTGAAAAAATTCCTTTCTGCGGACCTTTTCAAGCTGTATGAACTGATCTGGAAGCGTACTGTTGCCTGCCAGATGTCCGAGGCGCTGCTGGACCAGACCTCTGTGGATATCTCGGCCGGCAAGGGACACACGTTCCGGTCCGCCGGGACTGTGATCAGATTCGCAGGATTCATGAAGCTTTATATCGAGGGGCTTGATGACGAGAGCGAGGAGAAGGAGGGAACTCTCCCGCCGCTTGCGGAGGGGGAAAAGCTGGAACTGCTTGAAATCCTTCCGGAACAGCACTTCACCCAGCCACCGCCGCGCTACACCGAAGCGACTCTGGTTAAAACTCTCGAAGAGTACGGGATCGGTCGTCCTTCAACCTATGCCAGCATCATGAACACTCTGGTTGAGCGGAAGTACTGCCTGCTCGACAAGAAGCGGTTCTTCCCGGAAGATATCGGAATGGTGGTCAGCGATCTCCTTACCACCCACTTCACCAAATATGTCGATTATAACTTCACCGCAGGGCTCGAAGAGGAGCTTGATCAGGTGTCTCGCGGAGAAAAGAGCTGGAAGCCGGTCCTGAAGGATTTCTGGGCTCCCTTCATTGCGCTTCTGAAGCAGAAGGAGGGCGAGGTCAGCAAATCCGAGCTTACCACGGAAGCTCTGGAAGAGAAGTGTCCTGAGTGCGGTCAGCAGCTTGCGGTGAAACTCGGGAAGCGGGGCAAGTTCATCGCCTGCAGCGGGTATCGTGAAGGGTGTCGTTATACGCGGCCTCTTGAACAGGATGGCAAAGAGGTCGCTGAACCGGTTCTTTCGGAAGAGAAGTGTGAAAAATGCGGAGAGTTCATGCTTATCAAGGATGGCAAATACGGTAAGTATCTGGCCTGCTCCGGCTACCCGGCATGTAAAAACATCCAGCCCCTCAACAAGCCGAAAGGGACAGGTGTTGTCTGTCCTGAGTGCAAAGAGGGCGAGCTTATAGAAAAGAAATCCCGCTATGGCAAGATGTTCTACTCCTGCAACCGCTATCCGCAGTGCAAATTTGCCCTTTGGGATCTGCCCGTGGAATCACCCTGCCCTGCATGCGGCTTCCCGCTGCTCGTAAAAAAGGTCTACAAGCGGACCGGAGAGTTCCTCAAATGCCCGAAAGAGGGGTGCGATTATCAGTCAAACAAGTAGTGCTCCCTCCATAACGATCATCGGCGGTGGTCTTGCAGGGTGTGAGGCTGCCTGGCAGGCTGCTTCACACGGCGTGCATGTTGTCCTTCACGAGATGAAGCCGCAAAAATTCTCTCCTGCGCATCATCTCCCCGGTCTTGCCGAGCTGGTCTGTTCAAACTCCCTGAGAGGCGATTCTCTCGATAATGCTGTCGGGCTGTTAAAAGAGGAACTCAGGCGTCTCGGTTCGCTTTTCATGGAGGCAGCCGAAGCGACTCGTGTCCCTGCAGGGGGGGCTCTTGCGGTTGACCGGGATAAATTCTCGGCGCATATCACTGAGAGGATAGCGGCAAATCCCCTTATCACAGTCTCTCATGGCGAGATTACAGATATCCCTCCGGAAGGTATCGTGATTATCGCGTCAGGCCCCTTGACAAGCGAGCCGCTGGCGGAGTCTATCAAAGCACTCGCCGGAGAGTACCTCTACTTCTACGATGCAATAGCGCCGATCGTAACGGATGATTCGCTGGATCGGGGGAAACTTTTTGCTGCATCACGCTACGGTAAGGGTGACGGTGACGACTATCTCAATGCACCTTTTACCGAAGCCGAGTATCTGACTTTCATAGAGGCGCTCCTATCGGCTGAAAAGGTCCCTGCAAGGGATTTCGAGAAGGTTGTGCATTTTGAGGGGTGTATGCCGGTTGAGGAGATAGCCGCACGGGGTGTGGATACGCTTCGGTTCGGTCCTATGAAGCCGGTCGGACTGGTCGATCCCCGAACAGGCCGTGAAGCTTACGCTGTCGTACAACTCCGGAAAGAGAACCGGGAAGGGACGCTCCACAATCTTGTCGGGTTCCAGACCAAGCTGACCTGGCCGGAGCAGAAGAGGGTGTTCAGGACCATACCGGGACTTGAAGGGGCTGATTTCGCCCGTTTGGGGTCGATGCACCGGAATACGTTCATAAACGCTCCTGCCCTGCTGCTCCCTACCTGTCAGTTGAAAAGTCACCAGAGAATAATCTTTGCCGGTCAGATCACCGGGGTGGAAGGGTATGTGGAGTCTGCCGGGAGTGGGTTTCTGGCCGGGGTGAACGCGGCAAAGCTTGCAAAAGGGCTGGATGCGATTCTTCCCCCTCCGGAGACTGCTCTCGGAGCGCTGGTCACTCATGTGACGAATGCAGCTGTGAAGCATTTTCAGCCGATGAACGTGAATTACGGGCTTTTCCCGGAAATCGCCGGAAAGATCAGGAAGAAAGAGCGGAGAGGGATGCTTGCCGCGCGTGCACTGGAAGAGATCGACAGATGGATTAATGAGGTGAACAATGACTGACAGTACTGAACCCAAACCTGCAAAAGGAACTATCCAGACATCGGAAATATTGATCCTTGTAGTTGGCCTGTTTTTGATCTGTTCCGGTTTTTACACCGGCGATCCGATGCAGTATTTCTTCGGTGGAATGATCACCTGCGGTTCGATAGTCCTCCACTTTGTCCGCAAAAAGGACTGGAAAAAGCACTGGGAAGATCAGGAGGAGCTGAAGAAACGCCATGATGCAGTGAGAGCAAGAGAGCGGGAGATGAGGGGCGAGGGCAAAAGATGACCAGTGACAACTCCATAGTCCTCGCCTCAGCATCACCGCGTCGTGCCGAGCTCCTTGATTCAGCAGGCATAACCTTCACCGTTGTTTCCGGAGATATTGACGAGACGCCGCTTCCGGATGAAGACCCGGTAGCCCATGTGCTGAGGCTTGCAGAGGGTAAGGCCCGTGAAGTAGCATCACGAGCCGAGGGGCGCTTTTTTATCGGGGCAGATACGATTGTCCTTTGTGATCGTGAGATAATGGGCAAGCCGGGCAGTGCTGATGATGCAAGGCGAATGCTTGCCAGGCTTTCGGGGAGAGCTCATCAGGTTATTACCGGATATGCGATCATCGACAAAAAAGCTCTCCGTCACGTATCACGTCATGTCAGCACTGATGTGGTTTTCAAAACGTTGACCGATAGAGAGATCGATGCCTATGTGCTGACCGGCTGCCCGATGGACAAAGCCGGAGCATATGCAATCCAGGGCGGAGCTGCTTACATGGTTGAGCGGATTGACGGTTCGTACACCAATGTCGTAGGCCTTCCGCTCTGTGAGGTCATCGAGACGCTTCGCAGTCTAAGTTCTGACTTAGGAGTTGCAAACAAATAACTTAGTCATCTTGCATCTCATCTTCAGGCCATCTTTAGCCGGACTTCAATCGTCAAATC
>VFJK01000040.1 GCA_009886125.1 Geobacter sp.
CTGGCAGTGAGCAAGTCCGGGAGGAAGTACTTTTGGCACCGCTACCGCTTCCGGGGGCGGAAGAAGAGTCTCAAGCTGGGGGAGTACCCAAGCGTAAGCGTGACCGATGCCCGCCTGATGGTCCACGAGAACAAGAACCTGCTTGCACGTGACCTGGACCCAGCCACTGAACGGAACAAGCGGCGGAAGGTGCCGACACTGGCAGAGTTCGCCGCTGAGACGTACCTTCCGTACGCCAAGCAGCACAAAAAATCGTGGAAGGACGACGAGTCGAAGATTCGCAGGGACATCGGGGCCATGCTGGGGAGCATCCCAATCAATGAGATCACGACCCGAGAGGTGATGCAACTGCACTCTGCAATCGGCAGCCGTGCTGCCGCAGGAACGGCGAACCGCTTCCTTGCCCTGCTGTCCGGGATGTTTTCGCTTGCAATCAAGTGTGAGCTTCTGGATCGAAACCCAGTGAGGAGCGTCAAGAAATTCAAGGAGGCCGACCCACGGGAGCGCTATCTGTCGGGGGACGAATTGAGTCGTTTCTTGGTGGCACTGAATGTTGAGGCCGGACAAACAGCCGCCAATGCGATTGTCCTGCTGCTGCTCACAGGGCTGCGGAGGATGGAGTTGTTCAGTCTGCGATGGACTGAGGTTGACCTTGGCCGGGGGACGATTCGGCTCTTGACCACAAAGGGCGGGCGTGGTCGAACCGTGGTGTTGAACAGCTCCGCACTGGATATTTTGAAGAAAATCAAGCAAGATGCGGACCCTGCTTGTCCGTGGGTGTTTCCGGCTTACCGTGGCGACGGCCACTTGGTTGATGTCCGGAAAGCCTTGGCGCGGACGATGATGCGGGCCGACATCTCCGACCTCAGGCCGCACGACCTTCGCCGGTCCTTCGCGTCGTTGGGGATCAACGCGGGGGTTGACCTCTACCAGATCAAGGACCTGCTTGGCCACTCCACTGTGGCCGTCACGCAGCGGGCGTACGCTCACCTCCAGCAGAGCACGCTTCGCAGTGCAAGCGAGATGGTGGCGAAAACCATTGGAGAAGCACGCTCAAAGCCGATTGAGCTGTTGGGCGTGGCAATCCAGCACTGAACCGTGGAGGGGGACCGAAAAGATTGGTGGCCCGTAGTTGGACCGAAACAGACAAAAACGCCCTTCCGCACAGAGCGGAAGGGCTGTCTTTTTTTGCGCCGTTGGTGTAAGTTAGCCAGCGTCGTGTCGCGTAACTAGCTAACAAGAAAGGGCCTGACATTTCTGTCAGACCCTTCGAAAATGGCGCGCTTGGAGAGATTCGAACTCCCGACCTACGGATTCGTAGTCCGTTGCTCTATCCAGCTGAGCTACAAGCGCGTAATTACTTGCATTTATTCTGTTTTGGTTGACTTTTTGCTGCTTTTACCCGTAAGCTACCGCAAACAGAAGGATATATTTATCAGAGTGCTCGAAGAATTGCAATATCTTTTCGGGGACTGCTCGAAAGCAGACCAATGGGTTACCTATCTTTCAATATCCAGATGAATGGCATGACCATCGTCATTATAGGCGGCGGCAGTGTTGCGGAGCGAAAAATCTCCAACATCCTCCCTTCGGATGCGAAACTTGTCGTCGTCTCTCCCACCCTCACGTATACACTTCAGAAGATGCGAGACAACGGTCAGATCCAGCATATTTCACGCAAATATGAGAAGGGTGACCTTGCCGGAGCTTTTATAGCAATAGCTGCGACAGATGATCACGCAGTTAATCTTGCCGTTGCACGGGAAGCCGAAAAACTGAAGATACTGGTCGAATTGATCGATAACCCTGCTGCAGGCAGCATTACTTCACCTGCCGTAATCAGGCAGGGAGATCTACTGATAGCCATATCTACCAATAACAAGGCTCCCGCCCTGTCTGCTGCCATCAAACGGGAATTGTCCAGGACTTATGGTCCGCAATACGCAAAAACCGTCAGATTTCTGGGCGTTATCCGTGAAAAGCTGTTGACGGATGGAGCCGGCAGTACGTACAATAAGCGGGTTTTAAGCGAGCTTGCCGAAAAGCTTCCCGAACTTTTTGAGGCAGGTGCTGTTGAGGAGATAAGCCAGCTTCTGCAGAAGCATTTTGGCGAAGGCTACAGCCTCTCAACTTTTGAATCTGTTATCGAGGATCCCTAATGAACGCCACCCTCTTTTACGTTACGTTTGCTCTCTACATGTCAGCTACCGCTGCTTATCTGGTTTATCTCGCGAAACCGTCAGAATCTCTCGGGAAGTATGCCAGATGCCTGCTCGCGTCAGGCTTTGTCGTTCACATCGTTTTCACCATTCATCGCTATGTTGTTGCAGGTCATACCCCGATTACGAATCTGCATGAATCGCTCTCGTTTTTCAGTATGGCAGTGGTCGGGGTGTTCATCTTTATTGAAAGGCGCTTCAAGATCCCGGTGCTCGGCTCTTTCGTTACTCCGGTTGCACTCGCCTTGATGGGCGTATCATCGCTCTTTCCCTCCGCATTTGCTCCTCTCAATCCTGCGCTTAAAAGCAAATGGCTTGTTTTTCATACGGTTGTAGCCTTCCTCGGTTATGCGAGTTTTGCTGTGGCATTCGGTGCTGCGATCATCTATCTGATGCAGGAGCGGTTCCTCAAGAAGAAAAAACTTGGCGGACTTTTCCAACGGCTGCCCTCACTTAATACCCTCGACGAAATCAACTACCGCTGTTTGACATTCGGTTTTCCGCTGCTGACCGTTGCCATAATCTCCGGTGCGATCTGGGCGGAGACGGCATGGGGGACTTACTGGAGCTGGGACCCGAAAGAGACCTGGTCCCTCATCACCTGGTTTGTCTATGCCGCTCTTCTTCACGGCAGGCTTACCACCGGGTGGCGTGGGAAGAAGGCCGCAATTCTGGCGATCATCGGTTTTTTTGTGATGCTGTTCACCTTCCTTGGGGTAAACCTTCTGATGACGGGACTTCACAGCTACAAATAAAGGCAGAGTCGATATGAATATTGTAGTTGTCGGACTTTCACATAAAACTGCTACGGTTGAGATCAGAGAGAAGCTGGCATTCTCCCCGACACAGATGGAAAAACCTCTGAGCGCCCTTCTGGCGATCGACGGGATAACCGAAGGAATCATTGTCTCCACCTGCAACCGGGTCGAACTCTATGTCACGACCAGGGACATCGCCGGCGGCATCGCCCGGGTAAAGCGTTTTCTGGCTGATTATCACCATTTCCCTCTGGAGACTCTTGAGCAACACATTTATGCGATTCATGGCGAGGATGCGATCCGTCATGTGTTCCGGGTAGCCTCAAGCCTTGATTCCATGGTTGTCGGCGAGCCGCAGATCCTCGGCCAGATCAAGACCTCCTACGGCTATGCCGCCGAATACCGCTCCTCCGGGATCATTCTGAACCGCTTCCTGCACAAGGCATTCTCAGTTGCCAAACGTGTCAGAACTGAAACAAAGATTGCCTCTTCAGCAGTTTCCGTTGCTTTTGCCGCGGTTGAACTCGCCAAAAAAATATTCAGCGACCTTTCAGACAAGACTGTCATGCTGATAGGCGCAGGCGAGATGTGCGAACTTGCGGCAAAGCACTTCTTGAACAGCGGTGTCCGTGGGCTGATGGTCACCAACCGCACCTTTGAGCGCGCAGAGAAACTGGCTGATGAGTTTGATGGTAAGGCTGTCCGTTTCGAGGACCTTTTTGACCAGCTCCACAAGGCTGACATCATACTCTCTTCAACCGGTGCACCGCACACGATTATCGGTGCCGGGGACCTGGAGGCGGTCATGCGACGCCGCAGGCAGAAGCCGATGTTTTTTATCGATATCGCAATCCCGCGGGATATTGATCCTGCGGTCAATGACGTCGAGAACGTGTATCTTTATACAGTCGACGATCTTCAGGAGGTCGTTGCATCCAATCTTCAGCAGCGGAGCGAAGAGGCTAAAAAGGCAGAGGATATTGTCAGCGAGGAGATAGGGCAGTTCTTTAAATGGCTCTCTTCTCTGGAAGTTACGCCGACGATCGTCGCACTCCGGACCAAATTCGACGAGATCCGCCGGGTTGAACTGGAAAAGACCCTGTCCAACTGGAAAGATCTGCCGCCTGATGGGCAAAAACGTCTTGAAGCCCTGACAAATGCTATCATGAACAAACTGCTGCACCCGCCGACAGCTCTCATCAAGCAGGCCGGGCAGGGAGGCCGTACCGACCTCTATGTCGATGCGGTACGGGCTCTTTACGGGCTGGAGGTAGGCGGGAGCGGGCAGGACGAGGAGCTGGAGCTGGAAGAATAGGAAGCGCGACTTTTCCGCAATCTCGGCGTTGATCTTTGGGATTCCTTGTGCGACGTAGCGCTGCTACGTCTCCGCGTCATCCCTTGATCGCCTTGACCTTGCGAAAAATCCACGCTTCCGCTAAAGATACGAATCAATCTTGAAAGGAGTTTTTAAATGGCTTTGAAGCAACTGAGAATAGGAACCCGGGCAAGTCAGCTTGCACTCTGGCAGGCCAACTGGGTTAAATCGGAACTTGAGAAAAAATATCCGGGTATGGTGGTGACGCTTACCAAGATAAAGACCATTGGTGACAAGATACTGGATGTCCCTCTCGCCCAGATTGGCGGGAAAGGTCTTTTCGTCAAGGAGATCGAGGAGGCTATGCTTCGCGGCGAGATCGATATAGCCGTTCACAGCATGAAGGATGTTCCGACTGACTTTCCTGAAGGTCTCGGTCTGCACTGCATTACCGAGCGCGAAGATCCACGTGATGCGCTGATCTCCAATGGTGTGAAATTCGCCGATCTTCCCAAAGGGGCAAAGATCGGCACCTCTGCCCTCCGACGTCAGGCACAGCTGTTGAAAGTGCGTCCCGACCTTCAGATGGTTGTGATTCGTGGCAACGTCGAGACCAGGATGAACAAGCTTGAGACAGAGGGGCTTGACGCTGTGATCCTTGCGGCTGCAGGACTCAACCGTCTCGGCTTTACCGACCGGATAACCGAACTGCTTTCCATTGACCTTTCGCTTCCGGCTATAGGCCAGGGTGCGCTCGGTATCGAGTGTGATCTGAGTAATGAAGAGGTCAAAGAGACCATTGCCTTCTTCAACCATGCTGACACAAGCTATGCGGTACGGGCAGAGCGTGCGCTGCTGAAGCGCTGCGAAGGTGGCTGCCAGGTTCCTATCGCTGCTTTCGGCGAGGTGACTGGCGACCAGATGAAGCTGACCGGCTTTATCGCGTCTGTTGACGGCTCACGCACACTCAAGGAGAGCATCATCGGTCCGGTTCACTCCTGTGAGCACCTTGGCTGCGAGCTTGCCGAGCGGCTTCTGCGCAACGGAGGCAAAGAAATCCTCGAAGAAGTTTACCAGAGAGAGATCGGCGCCTGATAACCGCCTTGTCTTAACTTGACGCCGCCCTTTTCCGGCGGCGTTTTTTTGTAGCTATTGCCCGGCAGTTGGAAGTTGCCGAAATGAGCGCATCAGGACTATTTCGTTGTAATTATTAGCGAAATGGAGCGTAAAGCCGATACTGTCTGAGCGAAGCGAGTTTATCGACTGTAGTGAAATGAGCTTAGAATTACAGAAATAGTACGTCAGCGCGATTGAAGGTAGCTTCCAGCTGCCGCTTTCAGGACGGTTATGAAAAAAGGTCATGTATATCTCATAGGCGCCGGTCCCGGTGATCCCGGACTAATCACGGTCAGAGGGAGAGAGTGTATCTCCTTTGCTGACGTTGTGGTCTACGACTACCTGGCCAACGAGCAGCTGCTTGAATCGGCCCCTTCGCGGGCCGAGCTGATTTACGCCGGCAAGATAGGCGGAGCGCACAATCACGAGCAGTGGCAGATCAATTCACTGCTTGTAGATAAGGCCCTGGAAGGCAAGATCGTCGCCCGCCTGAAAGGTGGCGATCCGTTTATCTTCGGTCGCGGCGGCGAAGAGTGCGAAGCCCTGGCAGCGGCGGGCATTTCTTTCGAAATAGTCCCCGGGGTAACAGCAGGTATCGGTGCCGCTGCCTATGCAGGAATCCCTCTGACCCATCGCAACGTCACAACTTCAGTAGCCTTTGTCACCGGACATGAACATCAGGAAAAAGATGATACGGAGATCGACTGGGAGAGGCTTTCCCTTGGCAGCGGGACCATAGTCTTCTATATGGGGATCAAGAACCTCCCGCAGATAACCCGTTCGCTGATCGACCACGGAAGATCCCCGGATACTCCGGTTGCTCTTGTCCGCTGGGGGACACGACCCGAGCAGCAGATCCTCGAAGGGACGCTGGCAAACATCGCTGAAAAGGCGCGCAAAGCGCTTTTCAAGGCTCCGGCGATCACTATAGTCGGCGAGGTAGTAAGCCTTCGTGAAAAACTCCGTTGGTTCGATATCCGTCCGTTGTTTGGAAAAGGGATCCTCGTCACCCGTGCAGCCGATCAGGCCGGAGAGTTTTCCCGGCTTCTTTCTGAAAAAGGTGCTTCAGTCTTTGAATGCCCGACGATCAGTCTGGTCCCTCCCGAATCCAGCGCAGAGCTTGACCGGGCAATACTGGAGCTATCTTCGTTCGACTGGCTGGTCTTCACATCGGCAAATGCTGTCGGGTTCTTTTTCAGCCGGATCGAAACAGTGGGTCTCGATGCAAGGGCTTTAGCCGGGTGCCGGGTCTGTGCCGTCGGTCCCAAGACAGCAGCATCTTTGCTTCCCTACGGCATTCGCCCTGATCTGATCCCTGCTGATTACAAAGCAGAAGGGGTAGTCGCCGAGTTCGGACGGATGGAGATGAAGGGAAAGAGAGTCCTCTTTCCAAAGGCCGACAAGGCGCGTGACCTCATCCCGAAGGCTCTTGGCGAAATGGGTGCTGAAGTCACTGCTCCTGTTGCCTACAGGAACGTTATCCCGGACAGAGTGCCTGAAAGAGCTATGCTGGCTCTGGAAGAGCAGCGGATTCACTGCATCACCTTCACTTCATCCTCGACAGTAGAGAACCTTGCCGCGATTCTCGGCGAAAACAGGATGATCAGGTTGCTGGAGGGTGTCGTTGTCGCTGCGATCGGACCGGTTACCGCAAATACCTGTCGGGAGCTTGGGCTCAAGGTCGATATCGAGCCGAAAGAGTACACACTGGAAAAGATGACAGACGCTATTTCAGATTTTTTCAATTTACCATAAAAGGAGTCCATCATGTTCTATCCAACGTTTCGTGCCCGACGCATCAGAGGGAAAGAGGTTTTCAGAAAAATGGTCCGGGAGACAACTCTTTCCGCCAATGACCTGATCTACCCGATGTTTTCCGCTTTCGGCAAGGGGATCAGGAAAGAGATCTCCTCTATGCCGGGCATCTACCAGCAGTCAATCGAGAACATCGTGGCAGAGGCTCAGGAGGCCTTCGAACTGGGCGTCCCGGCGGTTATCCTCTTTGGCATCCCCGAGACAAAGGATGCTGTGGGCAGTGATGCGTATTCCGACTGCGGCATCATCCAGGAGACCATCCGTGCCCTGAAGAAGGGTGTCCCCGGGCTGGCGGTCATCACCGATGTCTGCCTGTGCGAATACACTGATCACGGGCACTGCGGCATCATAAAGGACGGTGACGTTGACAACGATTCGACCCTGGAGCTCCTTGCCAAAGAGGCGCTCTCCCATTGTCAGGCAGGTGCCGATATGGTGGCGCCGTCAGACATGATGGACGGCCGTGTAGCTGCCATCAGGGAGAGGCTTGACGAAAGCGGCTTCGACAACATCCCGCTGATGAGCTATGCGGTCAAATACGCTTCCGGCTACTACGGTCCGTTCCGTGAAGCTGCAGAATCAACCCCGCAATTCGGCGACCGCCGCTCCTACCAGATGGACCCTGCAAACCGTCTTGAGGGCCTGCGGGAAGCGCGTATGGATCTGGAGGAGGGAGCTGACATCATCATGGTCAAGCCGGGACTCCCGTATCTGGATATCATCCGTGACCTGCGCAACGAATTCGACATCCCCATCGCTGCCTACAATGTCTCTGGTGAATACAGCATGATCAAGGCAGCTGCCCGCAACGGCTGGATAGATGAAGAGCGGGTCATTATGGAGACCATGATCTCCTTCAAGCGTGCCGGTGCGGATATCATCCTCACCTATCATGCCAAAGAGGTCGCCAGATTGCTGAAGAGCGGTAACTACTAGGTTTACCGCAAGGAGCGCAAGGGACGCAAAGAGTCATGTCTGATCATAAGCAGTTAATGCTGCATGGGGTTTCTTTGCGTTCCTGGCGTACTTTGCGGTTCAACTGTTTTTCTGGATCTTCTCTCTATGTCACCTGAACAGATCGTAAATATTTCCCGCCCACTCTCCGAAATGGCACAGCTCCTCCCGGACAACCCTGCCATTATCTTCCCGGAAAAAGGTCGAACTCTGACGTTCCGCGAACTTGATCTCTGGAGCAGTAGGCTTGCTGCCGGCTTCGAGGCAGCCGGCATCTCCAGAGGGGTCAGGACAGCGCTCCTGGTACCGCCATCCCCTGAACTTTTTGCAGTCACTTTTGCACTTTTCAAAGTCGGCGCTGTTCCGGTATTCATCGATCCCGGGATAGGCGCCCGCAACATGAAAGGGTGCCTTGCTGAAGCGGCGCCTGTCGCCTTCATCGGTATTCCGAAGGCGCATGTTGCCAGGCGTCTCCTTGGCTGGGGCAAAGCGACCATCAAGGTCTCAATAACCGTCAATGGCGGCAGATTCTGGGGGGGAACCCCTCTCGAAGATGTGGAACACTTGTCATCCGGTGATGGTTACATCCCGGCAGAGACGATGCAGGACGAAACCGCTGCCATCCTTTTCACCAGCGGCAGTACCGGCCCGCCCAAGGGGGTTGTCTATACCCACGGCAACTTTGCGGCCCAGATTGCGGCGCTTCAGGACATCTACGCCATACAGCCGGGGGAGATCGATCTGCCGACCTTCCCGCTCTTTGCCCTTTTTGCCCCGGCTCTCGGCATGACCGCCCTCATCCCGGAGATGGACTTTACCCGCCCCGGCATGGTTGATCCGGTGAAAATCATTGCAACCGCCAGAAAATATAAAGCAACCACCATGTTCGGCTCACCGGCGCTCCTCAACCGTGTCGGCCGGTATGGCGAAACAGAAGGGATCACCCTGCCAACCATGAAACGGGTCATCTCTGCCGGCGCGCCTGTCCCGGCAGCGACTCTGGAGCGCTTTTCACAGCTCCTGCCCGAGGGTGCCGAGATATTCACCCCCTACGGCGCGACAGAAGCGTTGCCGGTCTGCTCCATCGGTAGCCGCGAGATACTTTCCGAAACAGCAGCGCTAACAGGTGAAGGCCGCGGAATCTGTGTCGGCAGGCCGGTCAACGGCCTTTCCCTGGCGATTATCAGCATCAGCGATACTCCGGTGGAGCTATGGAGTAACGCTCTGCGGGTCGAAGACGGTGAGATCGGCGAGATCGTCGTCCGCGGCCCGCAGGTGACTGCCGTCTATTTCAATCGCCCCGAAGCGACCCGGCTGGCAAAGATCACTGAACCGACCGGCGGTTTCTGGCACCGGATGGGGGATCTCGGCTATCTCGATACAAGCGGCAGGGTCTGGTTTTGCGGCAGAAAGAGCCATCGGGTGACGACGGCTGGAGGAACCCTGTACACCATCCCCGTGGAAGGGGTTTTTAATACGCATCCTGAAGTGTTCCGCACGGCACTGGTCGGAATAGGTGCACCCGGCAGTCAACGGCCGGTTCTCTGTGTCGAGCTGGAACAGGGGGTGAGCGGCTCCTGGAAAACGCTGATCAAAGAGGAGCTTCTGGAGATCGGCGCGGGATATTTCCATACTGCTGCGATCAGGGATATCCTCTTTCACCCGGCCTTCCCGGTCGATATCCGTCATAACGCCAAGATATTCAGGGAGAAGCTTTCTGTATGGGCCGAAGGAAGGCTTTTATGAAGGCGCTCGTTACCGGTGGCGGCGGCTTCCTGGGGAGTGCGATCGTCAGGATGCTCTGCGAGCGGGGTGACCAGGTTGTCAGCTACTCCCGAAGCAGACATCCGGCTCTTGAAGCTCTTGGAGTGCAACAGTTTGCAGGAGATCTCGTTGATAAAGAGGCGCTGACTGCTGCGGCACAGGGGTGTGATGTCATCTTCCATGTTGCTGCGAAAGCAGGGATATGGGGGGATTACGCCGATTATCACTGGGCGAATGTGACCGGGACTGAAGCAGTTATCGCTGCATGCCGGGCAAACGGCATAAGCCGGCTCGTCGCGACAGGTTCGCCCAGCGTCGTGTTTGATGGCAGGGATATCGAGGGCGGGGACGAATCTCTTCCGTATCCTGACCATTACGAAGCTTACTATCCGCAGACCAAGATGCTTGCCGAATGTGCCGTGCTGCGGGCGAATTCATCCGACCTTGCGACGGTCTCACTGAGACCGCACCTCATATGGGGGCCGGGTGACAATCATCTTGTCCCGAGGATTATTCAGAAGGCACGGGCCGGGAGGCTGAAACGGATCGGGTGTCGTCCCTGTATGGCAGACACCGTTTACATCGACAATGCGGCGAAGGCTCACCTGCTTGCGGCGGACAGGCTGTTTCCGGGCTCGCAGATAGCCGGGAAGATCTATTTCATAACCAATGACCAGCCGGTTCCGCTTTGGGATATGGTGGACAGGATTCTTGCAGCTGGCGGGCTTCCCCCGGTCAAAGGCCAAGTGTCTCCGAAGGTTGCACGGCTGATCGGCGGGGGATGTGAGAAGCTCTGGAAACTGCTGCGGCTGGCGGGCGAGCCGCCGATGACCCGGTTTGTAGCGAATGAGCTTTCAACCGCTCACTGGTTTGACATCTCCGCTGCAAAACGGGATCTTGACTACTGCCCCGAAGTCTCCATCGAAGAGGGTTTAAGACGGCTGAGCGAGTGGCTGCCGATCTCAGGATTACTTGCCGAGAAACGGTGACATGAGCAGATAGCAGGCATAGGCCATGATCGCCGAGGCAGGGATGGTAAGCACCCACGCAACCAGAATGCGCTGGGCAACCGTCCAGTTTACCGCAGAGATTCTTTTCGACAGCCCGACCCCAAGAATAGTTGAAGTGATGACATGAGTCGTACTGACCGGCATACCAAGTGAAGCAGCACCGAGGATTACCCCGGCAGAGGCCGTCTCCACGCAGAACCCGTGCACCGGTTGCAGCTTGACAAAGTCATGTCCAACGGTCTTGATAATCCGCCATCCACCGGCCGCAGTTCCTATTCCCATTGAAACAGCGCAGGCGATCTTGACCCAGGTCGGCACATCAAAAGATGGAATCAGTCCGTAACTGAGTAGAGCCATGGTTATTACACCCATAGATTTCTGGGCATCGGCGGTGCCGTGTGAGAAGGCCATAAAGGCGGCGGAAACAATCTGCAGGCGACGGAAACCTTTGTTCAGTCCTGAAGGAGCTTTTTTGCGAAAGGTCCAATAAATGATAACCATGAAGGTGAAGCCGATGGCTGTACCAAGTATCGGCGAGATAAGCAAGGCAAGAACAATTTTTTTCAACCCGGCCCAGTGAAGAGCAGCCACTCCGGCATGCGCCATGACAGCACCCATCAGTCCGCCGATAATTGCATGGGACGATGAAGATGGCAGCCCATAATACCAGGTAATGAGATCCCAGATTATGGCCCCCATTATTCCGGCCAGCACCACCATCTGGGTGACATGGTCCTTGTCAACAATTCCCTTTCCGATGGTGGCAGCGACTTTGGTTGAAACCATCGCCCCGGCAAAGTTCAGTATAGCCGCCATGAAGATCGCCGATTTCACCGTAAGCGCCCTGGTGGAGACACAGGTGGCGATTGCATTTGCCGTATCGTGAAAACCATTGATATAATCGAACGCCAGAGCTGCTATAATTACCAGCACCAGCATAATAAATGTAGCATCAAGCATTTTTAACTACCACGCTTTCGAGAATATTAGCTGCATCCTCACACTTGTCCGTCGCCTTTTCCAGAGTTTCATAGATCTCTTTCCACTTTATCAGCTGAATCGGGTCCTTCTCTTCATCGAACAGTCGGCTGATAGCCTCCCGGCAGACCCGGTCAGCTTCGTTCTCCAGAGCATTTACTTCAACACAGTACTCGGCAATCGGCTCAAGTTTCCCCCCCATAACGTGGAGCGCTTTGTTGATCGACTCGGCACCCTTAAGAATCAGAAAGGCAAGTTCTTTCGCTTCAGGAGTTGTGTTCTCGACATTATACATGACGAGCCGCTGCGCACAGCCGTCGATCAGGTCGAGAATGTCATCAAGTGAAGAAGCAAGCGAGTAGATGTCCTCACGGTCAAACGGGGTGATAAAGCTTTTGTTCAGCTTTTTGATTATATCGTGAGTTTGAGTATCTCCCCTGTGCTCGATGTCTTTTATCGCCTTCTGGCTTGCAGGTGGGTCAGAATAGTTGTCGAGCATATCCTTGAGCGCTTTCGCCCCTTCAACGATGATGCCCCCCATCTCCTGGAACATATGAAAAAATTTCTCTTCTTTCGGGATAAGTCCGAACATTATTTTCCATCTCCTTTTAAGTGGTCAATAATTAAAGCTTTTTAGGTCTTCATTCTGTGTATCCAACAGCAAAAAATCTTTCAGAATATAGCAGGAAATTTGGCAGATGTGTCAAAAAAGAAGCAGAAAAGCATAAATTTCCTTTCACAGCTCACTATAATGCAGGCTTACTTTCTCCGATTTAATCAAGGATGGCCTATAGCCGAGCTCAAGAAAAAATATCTGGTATAATTGAAACTATCTAACCAGTGAGGTGATCGCCTATGTTTGAGTCAGCTGAACTTGGACACCGAATCGACAAGGAGAGATACAGGAAAGATGTGCCGGAGTTGCGGGAGGCGCTGCTTAATGCCCAGATCGATCTTCAGGAGGCAGATTTCCCGGTGATAATCATCATTGCCGGTGTTGATGGCGCCGGCAAGGGGGAGACGGTCAATATCCTCAACGAATGGATGGACCCCCGTCATATTCAGACAAATGCCCTTGATGCTCCTACCGAAGAGGAGTTTGAGCGCCCGAGGATGTGGCGTTTTTGGCGGACGCTGCCTCCCAAAGGGAAAATCGGCATATATTTCGGTTCCTGGTATTCAGCTCCGATAGTGGACCATGTGATCGGTAACACAAAAAACGCCGAGCTGGACCAGTCCATGGAACGAATCATTCGATTTGAAAAAATGCTGACCGATGAGGGTGCCCTGATCCTCAAGTTCTGGTTTCATCTTTCAAAAGATGAGCAGCACAAACGATTGAAGAGCCTGGAAAAAGATCCGCATACCCGTTGGCGCGTAACTTCACAGGACTGGTCGAATTTCAAGCTTTATGACAGATTCCGCAAGGTTTCCGAGCATGCCCTCCGCCAGACCAGCACCAGTGAGGCACCCTGGACGATAGTCGAGGGAACTGATCCGCGCTATCGTTCTTTGACGGTCGGAAAAGCGGTGCTGCAGGGGTTGCGGGCCCGGCTCGATGTCCCCAGGGAACAGAGGCAGCTCATGGCCGTCCCCCCGCAGATTCCGGCCATTGACGATCTCCTGCTTATCCGCTCACTTGATCTCACCAAAAGCATTTCCAGGGAAAAGTATGAGGAGGAGCTGACAGAGTATCAGCGAAAACTTGCCCTTCTCACGCGACACGACAATTTCCGGAAGATTTCTGTAATTGCTGTATTTGAAGGGAATGACGCTGCCGGCAAGGGGGGAAGCATCCGCCGCATTACATCTGCGCTGGATGCTCGCCAGTACCGGGTGATGCCGGTGGCCGCTCCAACAGAAGATGAGCGGGCCCAGCCATATCTCTGGCGTTTCTGGCGGCATCTGCCCCGAAAAGCGAGGTTTGCTGTTTTCGATCGTTCCTGGTACGGGAGGGTTTTGGTCGAGCGGATCGAGGGATACTGCGCTCCCGGGGACTGGATGCGTGCCTACAGCGAAATAAACGACTTTGAAGAACAGCTGGTCCGGAACAGGACAGTAATCGTAAAATTCTGGCTGACCATCAGCAAGGAAGAGCAGCTGCGGCGCTTCGAGGAGCGGGAGAAGACCGGTTTCAAGCGGTTCAAGATCACTGCTGAGGACTGGCGCAACCGGGAGAAGTGGGAGCAGTATGAGCTGGCTATCTGCGATATGATTGACCGGACCAGTACGGAGATCGCTCCCTGGACGCTGGTTGAAGCAAATGACAAGCACTATGCCCGGATAAAGGTGCTTAAGACCATATGCAAAGCGATCGAGCGGGCCCTGTAAAAGATGTCTGTTTCAGTCATTTTTCAGGAGGGCGACTATTTTTTCATACAGATCCTCGCCGTCCTCTGCCTTGACAATCTTCTCCTGCACAAGGGCGAATGGCGATTTGCGACAGGGAGCGCAGTTTTTTATGCAATCCTTTCGCTTGATGTTCAGGTCCGGATAGTTCTCCTTCAGTTTTTTGAGGACCTTGCCGGAACCTTTGTTGTTTTCGCAAAATCGGATCTTCATTATCACCCCCTGGTTGTGGAGACAGCAAACTCTGTTAAAGTTAAAGTCTGATTAACAGCTTTATATGTAAGTATACATGAAGTTTGCGTTACAGTTATGCAACATCTTGCTGATAAAGGGAATTGCGTATTTTTTTCATTGCAGCAGCAAAGTGTTGTAGGCTAGATTTTTAGGAAAAACTTCTGCTATAGGTCATACCGTCATGAAGGAGGCTCCACTATGAGGCTAACAGCTAAAGAGTTGCAGCAGCTCAGGGGTATCGGCGATGTGCTTGCCGTCCGCCTGCTTGAGTCAGGCCATGATTCCTTTGCCAAGATAGTCGCTCTTGGCGAAAAAGGACTAAAGGAGATAAAAGGGATCAACCCTAAGGCCGTTCCGGAGATTCTTGAACAGGCAGAGAGGCTCTCCTCCAGGGATGAAGGTGACCGTGACAGGAAAGTCGAGACCCTTAAAGAGTCGCTCCAGGGACTGCGCCAGTTCGTGCAGGAGATAACCGCGACAGCCATGGAACGTTTCAGTGAAAAACTTTCCGGAAAGACCGGACGGAAGCTGACAGAGTCTCTTGTCCGTTTTATCGAAGCAGTTGAAGAGGTCGAGGGCAGGGCCGGCAAGAAGCTCAAGCGGACGGGAAAGGTAGTGGTGAAAGCTGAGCAGTCCATGGAGGGACTTGTCGGGGCCGGATTGAAAGATCTGCGCAAGGGGTTGAAGAAGGCCAGAAAAGCACTTCAGAGGGTTCATGCATGATTGTGAGTCAGGATCGAGGACGTTACCCCGGCAGACTGATTGCTGTTGAGGGACTGGACGGTTCGGGAAAGTCCACCCAGCTTTATCTTCTCAAACGCTGGCTGGAGATGAAAGGTTTGAAGGTGTTTTTCACCGAATGGAATTCGTCCCTGCTTATCAAGAAGGCTACGAGTAAAGGGAAGAAACGTCAACTTTTGACTCCCACCACCTTCAGCCTGATTCACTGTACTGATTTTGCCGACCGCTATGAGCGGCAGATTCTCCCACTGCTTAAGGCTGGCTACCTGGTACTCTGCGACCGCTATATCTACACAGCATTTGCCCGTGATGCAGTCCGGGGCTGCTCTCCTGACTGGCTGCACAACCTTTACGGCTTTGCCTGCCACCCGGATATCACGCTTTTTTTCAATACGTCCCTGCAGATCGCGCTTGGCAGAATCCTCGGAGGCAGACCACAGCTCAAGTACCATGAAGCCGGGATGGATCTCGGCCTGTCATCCGACCCTTATGAGAGCTTTCGCATTTTTCAGGGTAAAATCTACGAAGAGTATCTTGCTATGAAGGATCGATTCAGATTTATCGAGATCGATGGCGCTGATCCCATTGAAGCACAGCAGCAGAAGGTCCGGGAGCTCATCGCCGCTGAAATAGATCTGGCGCACTATCGGTCACGAACAATAGTATAGGAAGGAATTTATGCGATTTTACGGTGATGGAATACCGGGGGTTCATCCGGAGGAGTTGACCGGTCGGCTGATAGTTATGGAAGGGGCTGATGGCTCCGGACGTTCGACCCAGATGGATATTCTGCGTGATGCTCTGGAAAACAAGGGCCATGCCACGGTGAACGTGGGGTTGCGCCGATCGACCCTGGTTTCTGATGAGCTGAAAGAGGCCAAGCAGGGAAACGTCCTTGGCGAGATAACCCGCAGCCTCTTTTATGCGACTGATTTTGCCGATCAACTGGAGAACAGAATTATTCCGGCACTGAAGGCCGGTTTTATCGTTCTGGCCGACAGATACATCTATACTCTCATGGCAAGGGATATAGCCCGTGGTGCTGATCGGGGCTGGGTCCGCTCTCTCTATGGCATTGCTCTTGTCCCGGATCTGGTCGTTTATGTAAAGGTCAGTCCGGCTCAATTGATCGAACGGAATCTGCGCAAGAATGCAACTCTGGACTACTGGGAGTCGGGGATGGATCTCGGTCTTTCACGCGACAGCTTTGACAGCTTCATCAGCTACCAGAGGCTTATTCAGAAAGAGTTTGCACTGATGCAGGCAGAGTACGGTTTTTCTACGGTCAACGGCAATCTGACGGTGAGGTCGGTAGCCAAAGAGATCAGCCTCCGGGTTGTGGATATACTGGGGGTATAGAGATGGATAAGGATAAAAAGTCCCGGCATGAACTTTTGCAGCATGAACTGGTGAACGAACTCAAAGCCCTTCGCAAAACGATACGGGAAGTTGCCGAGGGATTCATTCTCTGCAAGGAGGGCGAGATCGAGACACTGCTCGATCATCTCCTGAAAATGCCGCCGGGCCGGTTGAAGGCGGTTGTCCGTCCCTGGATGCGGGAAACACATTCACTGAAACTAAAGCCTGCCAAGGGGCGGATCAAGGACCTTAAAAAAATCGACTCCCTGTTAGATGATCTTTGCAACTACGTTCTTGAGGCTGATGAGAAGGAGCAAAAACCTAGAATCGCCAGGAAAAAAATAATCGCCAACGACAAAAAAGGCGGGACTTCACCTGCAATACCTGTCGGATGAGAAGCCTGACTGCTGATACCCATACATGGGTTGCCGCAAGGGGGTTCCTTCTGGACCGGAGCGATGACTTTTTTTTGCAGCTGACACGGGCCCGGGAGGCTCTGGCGCCAGAGGCCATCCATGATCTTCGGGTCGCATCACGCCGTCTTCGGGAAGGGATAGCCCTCTTTGGCCACTGCTTCAGGAAACGGCAGCTTGCAACGCTCCGCAAAGAGCTGAAGGGTATGACCACAATGCTCGGCGTGATCCGCAACACTGATGAAGCAATCCTGTTTTTCTCGGATCTCGTGGAAAGTTGCGATGCTGCGTCTGTCGTTGCTGCCATAAAAATAGTTGCCACACTTCATGCGAAAAGGGTAGATGAGCAACGGGAGCTGAAACGGGAGCTGAAAAGAATTGATGCCGGCTCGCTTCTGGGCAGAATCGATGATTTCTGCGCTAATCCCCGGATTTTCAACCCCGCAGCCCGCGGTCTGTTCCAGCCGATCTCCGATTATCTCCTTGAAGCGCTTGCTGGCAGGGAAAAAGCCATTCTGGAACTCCTTCCCGATGCAGTACTGGAATTGAATATATCTGCTCAGCATCGACTTCGCATCGCTGTAAAGCATTTCCGCTACCGCCTTGAATTTCTTGCACCTCTGGCTTCCAACGACTACAAGAAGGTTTACAGTGTGATCAAGGAGTATCAGGAGGTGCTGGGGCATATGCATGACCTGGATTTGTTCATTGCCCTCACGGGAGAGCCATCCACTGAGCAGAACTGTCCCTCGCACCTGCAAAAAATAATCTGTGACCGCCGCCGGATGCTGTTTGCTGCTTTTCTGCAACTCCATGCTGCGAACCCGCTTGATGAATTGGGCAGTCGGGTGCGGGGTCTGCTGTGAGCAACAACCGCCTTGCAGCCATCGATATCGGCACCAACTCCATTCGCAGCATAGTCGTTGAAATCGAGAGATCCGGCAAATTCCGAGTTCTTGATGATGAAAAAGCTACCGTTCGTCTTGGCGAAGGGCTGAATGAGACCGGATTATTGTCAGCCGAAGCTTGCCAACGTGCGATCGAGGCACTGATCCGCCAGAAAAAGATCATCGACGGTTACGGTGTCAGGGCAGTTGAAGCGGTAGCCACCAGCGCCGTGCGCAAGGCAGCCAATGGCAAGGTATTTATCAGTGCTGTCAGGAAACTGACCGGTATTGCCATTGCCGTCATCAGTGGCGAAGAGGAGGCAGAACTGGCAGCCCTGAGCGCCTTCAACAACTTCGACATGGAAGGCTCCCGGCACCTGCTGGTCGATATCGGCGGCGGCAGTCTCGAATTGGTGACGACTGTCGGTCGGCATGTCGAAGAGATCTTTTCCCTGGAACTCGGGGCGCTGTATCTATCGGAGACCTTTCTCAAAGGGGATGTCCAGGCAGAGGCCTATAACAGGCTGCGCCGCCATATCCGAAAGGTTCTCAAGGAGGCCTTCCCGGAGGGGTGGCCGGCTGTCAATGCCGTCATCGGTTCCGGAGGGACCGTCACCTCCATTGCTGCAATGATCCTGGCAGGACGCAAGGAAGGGTATGGTTCGGCCCATGGCTACGAAATCCTTCGCAGCGACGTCGTGCACCTTCTGGCAATGCTGCTGCGCAAAAGTCTCAAGGAGTTACATGACATCCCCGGGCTGAATCCGGATCGTGCCGACATCATAGTCGCCGGGGTGATGGTCATTGATGAACTGCTGGAGTTCTGCCAGACCAATCTCCTCAGGGTGAATGATCGGGGGATCAGAGAAGGCCTGATACTGCGCGGGCTGAGAAAGCACGGCATACTGCCGGAGGAGCGTGCTTCCCGATCGTGGCGCGACTCGGTTCTCGAGTTTGGAGATTCATGCCATTTCGACAGAAGCCATTCTCTCCAGGTGGCCAGACTCTCTCTGGAGATATTTCATGCCCTTGCCCGGGCATACACTCTTGGCGATAGAGAACTCCGCCTTCTGGAGGCAGCGGCACTCCTTCACGATGTCGGCTATTTCATAAACTACTCCAGTCATCACAAACATTCCTACCACCTGATCCGTCACGCCGACCTCTTTGGTTTTACCCCCCGTGAACGGGAACTGATTGCTCATATTGCCCGTTACCATCGCAAGTCACTCCCCAAAAAGAAGCATGAGCAGTTCATCCGCCTGAGTGTAGCTGACCGTCAGATCGTATCACGACTGGGGGGCATCCTGCGCCTGGCCGACGGTCTTGACCGGACCAGAACCGGCATGATCAGCATTGCAGAGCCGATTCTGTCCCCTTCCCGCCTCGTGCTGCGCCTGAAGGGGAGTGGTGATCTTTCCGTCGAAATATTCGGCGCAACGTCCAAAAGCGATCTTTTCTGCACAGCGTTCGGCCTGAAACTGGTTCTGGAACCGGTAAACGTCTGAACCTCACCCGGTCTATCTCTTCCCATTGTCACCTGATTTTGTCTTTAATGAGGGCAGCCTGTAACATGGCGGTGCTAGATTACTCCTGTCCGGATAGCGGAAATCTGCCGGGGCTATCTTTCTCTTAAAGCAAAATACGGGGAACAGTATGAATCATCTTCATCATGTCATTCCGACGTTGAGCGACATAATGCGCAGTACTCCGGAGATCGGTGGCGCCACTCTGGTGAAAGATGTCATGGAGCTTTTTCAGAAAGAGCAGTCCCTTCTTGCTCTGCCAGTCATTGAGGAGGGACGTTTCATCGGGGTGATCAACCGCAGGGTCCTTTTCTTTGAACACCTGGGGCGCCCTTTTGCGGTCGACCTCTACGGGAGAAAAGCGATACGGCTGCTATTGGATGAAAAGCAGCTGTCTCTCGAACCCGAGCTGGATATCAATTCCGCTCTGGTCCGGTTGCTTGAGGTCGATTCCGGTCTTACTTTCGATTCA
Organism: Geobacter sp.; assembly: GCA_009886125.1. Classification (GTDB taxonomy): domain Bacteria; phylum Desulfobacterota; class Desulfuromonadia; order Geobacterales; family DSM-12255; genus VEOV01. The sequence continues at coordinate 19,911 of VFJK01000040.1, forward strand.
TTTCCTGTTGTAAGTGAAACCAGGTTCCTGGGCATCGTCACAGTCTCAGATCTGATGATGAAGATATCGGAAAATCAGGCGAATCTGCTCAACACGCTGCAACTGCTCAGTGCGCGAATTACCGAAGAGGTTGACAAGGCAAGCAAGATACAGCGCGATCTTCTCCCGCCTTCTGATTTTTTTGCCGATAACATTCGCGTAAGTGCCGAGGTTATCACCTCATCGGAAATCGGCGGCGATTTCTACGATTACTTCCCTCTTGGCGAAGGTCGTCTTGGTCTTGTGGTTGCCGATGTCAGCGGCCATGGCGTTCAGGCCGGCATGGTGACCACCGCTGCCAAGGCCAGCCTGCACTCGCTTATCGGGAAAGGGGTGACAACCCCGGCGGAACTGCTTTACGGCATGAACAATGCCATCCTTGCCACTGCTCGCCAGAGTCTGCTGATGACCTGCCTGATCGTGATCATCGATCCAATCGACAATTCATTGACTCTGGCAAATGCCGGACACAATTTCCCCTACATTATCCGTCGAAAGAGTGTTGACCCTGAAATGATCCAGGATGTGGCTGGATATCCGCTCGGTTTCGAGGAGAACTGTAGCTATCCGGAATTCAGCTGCACATTCAATCCCGGAGATACGCTTTTCCTTTATACCGATGGAATTGTGGAGTGCATCGACCCGAATGGGGAAGAGTTCGGCTATGAACGACTGGAGAGGATACTGTCGAAAGCGGGAGAGTACGCTCCTCTGGAGCTTCGCAATCTCCTGAAGCGATCAGCTGAGCTTTTTACTGGAGAGTCCGCTTTCGAAGACGATGTAACCCTGCTGATTGCCGCGTCAGTGGCAAAGAATCTAAAAAAGGAGTTGTCCTGATGTCTGTTGCAGATCACCATGTCATTTTGGCTTTGTTTGAAAACGGAATTGATAAGGATGCTTTCAGCCCTTTATTAGAAGGTCTTCCCGGGCTTTTAACTATCGGAAATACTCCGGGGAAAGAGCTGTTTGCTGAAAAAATGGCATCAATGCGACTGAGCCCGTCATTGGTTATTCTCTCCAGCAGGCTTTATCCGAGGGCACGTCCGGAACTGGTCGCTGATCTTAAAGAGATCTTTCCAGGAGCGGAGATACTGTTGATTACTCTTGCAGCAGATCCGCTGCCTTCATTGGAGCAACTGGCTGTCGACCGTATAAAACATCTCCTTGTCACCCCTGAAGAGGACGAACAGGCGGGGATATCCTCATTGCAGAATGCTATATGCCGGCTTCTGGTGAGAAGCCCCTGGAAGCTGCAGGACTATGTCAAGCCAGGAAGTAGGGTCCATGAATTCCCTCTGGTCTCTTCGAGCCAGAAAGAGGCTCTTATAGCAACTCTTGAAGGTGCTGTCAGCGGTGATTCTCCGGAGATGGAACTGCTCCGGCAGAGGGCTGCGCTGCTTGCAGACGAAATGGTGGAGAATGCTCTTTATGGAGCTCCACAGGGTAAAGATGGCAGTAAGCTTTTCTCCAAGGGGGAGGATAGAGTCATTGCTGCAGAGGAGGAGATTTCATTCCGCTTTGCTTTTGACGGCGAAACCCTTGCCATGGAGATTGTCGATGGCTGGGGAACCCTGGTTCCTGAGATGGTGGTCGACTTCCTGGCCCGTAACCAGTCAGGAATGGAGGAGGAGCTCGTTGAAGCCGGCGGTCGCGGACTTTTCATCATCTGGAGATTTATGGACCACCTTCATGTGAACATCAGGCCCGGCATGCAGACCGTTCTCGGTGGTCATCTGAAAGCAATTTCGACCCTTGACTGTGAAAGTCCCAGAGGATTTTCCATTTCGACCAATTATCTGAGTGCATAAGGAGGCATCATGATTAGTTCGTTCAAAGTCATAACCCGCAGTACAGATAATGCTGATTACATTGCACTGCTCGGAAATATTGATGCATCTGCCGAGAAGCAGCTGCAAAGCATTCCGGAGAGCTTAGAGAACCAGCTTGTTCACTTTGATTTCAATCAGGCCGGTCGGATTAATTCCATGGGGATTGCCTTGCTGCTCCGCTGCTTCAAGCAGATCCGCGAAGAGAAGAAGGCAAAGATCATCCTTCGGGAACTGAACCCCACGAACACGTTACTTTTCAAGATGACCGGTGTTTTCATGCTTGCAAGTCACGAAAAATAGAACTCGGACTGAAGGTTAAAGCTGGCCTGAATAACTACAAATCAGGAGGGACGACGATGAGGATTTTGTTTTTCGACATCAAAATGATCACTTTCGGAGAGATATCCGGCATTAATGCCCTTGACGCATCGATCAGCAAGTTTCGTGAACTGCGGGATTCATATCGCGATGCCAACCGGGAGTTTTACGGCGAGTATCTTTTTTCGATCCTGGATGAAAAATGATGGCATTGCATATGGATTACCCTGAAGAAAACAGTACGGCTACTGTCTCCCTGCTGCCGAATCCGAAAAAAGCAACAACTCTTCCGTGCCTGGAGGAGTCCATAGACAACTGCACCCATCTGTTCACTACATTCAAACTCACGTTGGAGAAGTCCGGCCAGGCAGGTGTAGTAGCTATTCATCTTGATTACGGCGAGTTCCTGCCGGATACGCTCATGAGTGCAGTATCTATTCTGCTCCGTATCCTTGGGAAAAAACTGTCAGGTCGGGTTGGAGGCACTTTCAAGTCTGGCATGAAGGATTTCTTCCTCCTGCTTATTCCATCCGGAGTATACGATGAGAGCTTGTTCAGGAAAGATCTCGCCCTGATTCAGGCCGAACTCAAGCGCTTTAACGGCCATTCGCATATGAACCGGCAGATACTGCCTCTGGGGAGCGACCGTGAGGTCTCTATAAAGGTTGAAGGGGTCTATCTCACGAACCGGATCGGAGAGAGTTCCGACAACGCGCTTTTCAGGGCATTTCAGGAACTGTTCGGTGCCCCGGTGCATCCCGGCAGCCAGCGGACAGCCGAACTGTCAGCCATAGAGGAGATCATCAACCTTGGTTTGATCACTCCTGTTTTTCAGCCGGTTATAGACCTGCAAAGCGGAATAGTCCACGGATACGAAGCACTCAGCCGCGTCAGTCAGCCTAGTATAATCCAGAATTCCGAGGAACTGTTCGCCAAATCTGGATCATACGGCCTTGCCTCGTCACTGGAGTTGCTCTGCAGGAAAAAAGCACTTCTTAAAGTCAGGGACCTTGCTGTTCCCGGAAAGATATTTCTTAATGTCAGCCCGGCGCTCTTCCAGTCCAGAGACCATGAGCGCGGCATAACAGCAACCCTGCTTGAAGAGCTGAAGATCGAACGCTCCAGAATAGTCTTTGAGCTGACTGAGAGAACAGTCATTGAAGATTATGATCTCTTTCTCCGGGGGGTAGCCCATTACCGTGAGCAGGGATATTCCATAGCCATTGATGATCTTGGCTCCGGTTATGCCGGGCTACAGACCCTTTCCAGACTTGAACCGGAATATGTAAAGCTGTCAAGGTTCCTGATCGATTCCATTGATGCTTCCAGTACTAAACAGGCACTTGTCGAATCTTTGGTCATCTTCTGCAACAAGATTGGCGCCCTGGTCATAGCCGAGGGGATTGAACGTCCTGAAGAGATGGAGTATCTGCACTCAATCGGCGTTCATTTCGGGCAGGGGTATCTGCTTGGGAAACCAGCAGAGACAATAACTACTTAGACTCCCTTCACAACTCCTCCCGAAAGCGGCGAGGTGAGAATCGCACTGCAATTATTCTGACACCTGCCAGTGAGAGGACCAGAGCGATCACCATTCCTATCTGCTGCCACTCCATCTCCTGATACCAGAACGCCATGACTTCGGTAAGGACTGTCACGATGACCGTATCGATGATGTAGGTAACCTTTACCCTTCCTTCAGTGAAGTACGCCAGAGCGGTACGAAGTACTTCTACCATGGCAAGTACCGTCAGTGTGTCGACCAGGATCTTTCTGAAAAAATCATGAAACTCGGTATAGAGGATCAATCTAAGATCATAGAAGGTAAAACCGATTCCGATAAGTATGGCGCAAAAGATCGCCATGATCAGAAGCGAAAGAAGCACGCGGGCCGAAGTCTCGAAAAACCGCGTGATCTTCAGATCATCGACGTCAGCATTGAACATGATGTCTCCTTGTCCAGCCAGAGTTTGAGGTCTACAGAGTCAGATGTTGACTGCCGCTTTCAGGTATTCTCTGGCGGCTGAATGCCGGGGGAGTTTCTTCCAGCACTGAGAAGGTTTGATGACATGCTGAACAGGCAAGTCGCTCACTCTCGATCCGCGTCCAGATAGTATAGTTGGTGCTGTCGCACCAGTCGCAATGCCAGACGTAGTAGTCCCCCATCGGGATGATCTTCATAGGTGTTCTCCTTTTAAGTTATTTTCCCGATATACAGTAAAGGAGTGATATTGCGTTAGAGTTACAAATAGTCAAATGTTATGAAAAACCTTTCCTTAAAGTCACAGGTGGCCAAGTCCAGTCTGAAGACGGTTCATCTCAATGAATTTGCTTTCATGCAAAAGAAGAGTATAAGAGTAAGGAGGATGGCTGATGCAGTGATCCAATCCGTAGGACGGGATTCATTGAAGCAGGGCTGATAGAAAGGGAGTACTTTGAACAAACAGGTTGTTTACATCACCATGGTCAACTCGTTCATCGGCATAGTCGCGTCCCTTCTTTTGAAGGATAATGCTGCTGTTGCATGGGTAATCGGCGCACTTGTCGTCAGTACGATCATATTCATCGAGCGGGTGTGGCTGAAGGGGAATTTATTCAGAAACCGAAAGGGGTATGCTCTTACCGCATACGCTATTCTTGCTGCGATGTTTCTGGTCGGGTTGTTTCTCGTAACCGAGCCCATGCGTAAGACATCGGCAATAATTGCCAGTACAACTGCATTTCTGACCGGCATAAAAACGGGCGAGTATAAAGACGCGTACTCACAGCTCTCGCATGCTTCCCGGCAGGGGTATACTTTGGGTGAATTTGCAGGAGATCACGCCAAAAAACGCATTAAAATCCAGGATTTTACCATTGACCAAGTGACGTTTAATAAATTCGACAGCAAAAAAGCGCTGGCGATTGTATCAAGCCCTTTCAGACTTTACGGTCATGATACCCTCAATCTGGAAATGATCAAAGAAGACGGCGCGTGGCGTGTTGTTTTCAGCAGGAATATCGTGCTGGCAGGAAATCCTGAACTCCCCTCCAGAACAAACAGAAAAGGCGGGGCGGTAAGCAACTTCATTAATTCGATATTCTAGGAGTCTGTCGGAATTAGGAAATCGAAGCGAAAATTCGGCTGGGCGAGATCAGATTTTGCCGATTTTGAAGGTTAATAGTTGTTCTATTGACCGAGAAAGCGGTGGAATATGAGCCGTTCAGACGGATTTGCAGCAGATTTATTCTAAGTCCGACAGGCTCCTAGGCAACGATGCCGGTGCTTTCCGACTCCTGACCGCGGTTATAGTAGTGGAGAGCGACCAGCAGCAGGGCGGCAATCAGGTAGGCAAGCGCAAACGCTTTTGCTTCGCCGAAACCGAACCGGTTCTGCACGCCTGCCGGTGTCAGGACATAGGCATGGATCACGCCGAAGAAGGAGAGAGCCGCTGCGACCGCTGTCCATACTGCTGCCTTGAAGAACTCCCGCTCGACCACAAACACCATCATTGCGGAGAGGATCATGCACGAGAGCATGAATCCCTGACTGAGAGAGATGATGCCATACACGTAAAGGTCGTTGCCGAATTTCGGGGCAACATCGTACAGGCTGGCACCAGCTTTGCGCAGGGTCGTCTCGATAAGCAGCAGCGCCCAGGCAGCGAGCGCCGGCATCAGGCCTAGGGCTACTGCCACACTGTGCTTCCTGGGGACTTCCTGGAACGCCTGTGCCGTTATGATGAGCCCGATCCAGAGGAGAATACCGATCATTGCTTCCATCGGCACGACCTTGAGCACAAGGGTGACTCCGCCGATCAGGCAGAGGACCGTGATCACGGCTCCGTTCAGTATTGAATATCCCCACCTCGCACCCATAGCCTTCCACCCCGGGTGACCGATGTAGATCGTTGTAGGGAAGGGGTTTCCCAGGCACGCCGCCACAATCGAGCCGAAACCGTTGACCAGCAGGGACGACCTTGTATCATATCGGTCGCCGGCTGCTTCCGCACTCTCAAGATTCTGGAGTGAGCCGATGACGTTGAACAGCGCCATCGGGAAGATGACGGAGAAGTACTTCCATCCATGCCCGTTGACCAGAAAAGCGAGCATGTCGGGAAAAGCGGTTTTGGGGAAATGGAGGGCAAACTGGTATGGCTCCTGGAGCGGCTGAAAATACGGATAGCCACACCATCTGAGAATCCAGCCCATGGCAACGCCCACGACTACTGCAATGAAGCCGCCCGGAAGTCCCAAGGGCAGTTTGATCCGTCCGCCATACACAAAGATCACAAACAGTGCCGGCACGATCGCTATGGCCGGCATAGCGAAGATCTGGAACACAAACCCCATGGAGATGAAGGTGATGGCGATACCGGCAAGTGACGACAGGAGAGCGGCCCGGGGAGTATGCCTGCGGAGCCAGTCGCCGACAAACGCTCCGGCAATCTCCAGTAAAGCACTGGCGAGACAGGCAAACAGGCCGGCCTGCCAGGCAAGGTTTGGATCTTTGGTCTCGAAATAGATCGGCGCGATGATCAGGAAGACGAAAGCAATGAGACTGACCGTGTTGATACCGTACGGCAGTGCGGTGACATCCGTCCGTCCGGTCCTGATGGCCAGATTCCGTGCCTGCCAGGCATAGAACAGGTTGCCGAAAAGGATCGAAAGCGCAGCACCTGGCAGTATCCTGCCGTAAACAAGCTCCGGCGGCATGCCGCAGACGTTCCCGCAGAGAACAGCGATCAGCATCAGCTGCAAAAGATTGTCGACGAAAAGTCCGAAGAATCCGTCGATGTCACCGCGAACAAACCACCCGGCCTTCATAGGCAGGCCTCCTTGAATCACTTGAATCCCATCCCGATCTGGACCGTCACAAAATTACCCATGAACTCAGCGTTTCTGCCGATTGCGATGCCGACCCCGGGGAGGTTGATGAGATTCACGAAATAGTAACCGCCTATCCCATAGGCCGTATAGTTGCTGCCGATACCTGCGTAGACAGGTTTGTACTCACCGTAGTCCACAAAGGGGGCGACCGTGAACGTACCGTGACCGGTCCTGGCGACCGGGATCTGGTAGTCAGCCGAAACGGTGATGATCCTTCTGGTCCAGAGTCCGTTCGGTTCGATCCCCCGGTATCCCCTGGCACCGCCGTGCATGCCGAGATCCCCGCGAATGCCGTTGTCTGACTGTATAGCGCCATGAAATCCTAGCTGGAGCACGTGCAATTCAAGCAGTGATATATCCCACTGGATCGAGGCTGTCCCCTGCGACAGCTTTTCTTTCCCGTCGGAGCGGTGAACCTGGCTGAGCCAGGAGATCGAACCCGACAGCCCGTCGTTGTAGAAGAGTTTGTAATCGGCGTTATGGTAAGAGCCTCGTGCTCCTACACTGGCAGCCTGGTACTCTTCCGGGATTGCAAAGGAATCAAGCTGTTCATAACTCCGATCGCCATAACCCACGTTGAGCGACAGTTCCAGCGATGGGGTGATCTTATAGCCGGTGGAGAGAAAAACTCCGGTCTCATTTTTATTGAACCCGTCGACTATGTCCCTTTTCACGTAGGCATCCACCTCGGCGTTGGACCGATAAGCCATGACCGACAGGGTATGATTGGAATAATTAATCGCAGGGTCCATGTACATCAGCGAAAACCTGTTGCCATCAGTGGAGACTGCTCCTCCGGCAGACACGGTCTTGCCGTAGCCCAGGAAATTCGATTCGAAGACGTACAGACCGGCAGCGCGTTTGTCGTTGCTTGAATAGAAATAAGGCACCGGTATCAATGTCCAGCGCTCGGCAACGGTCACTTTGAGCTCCGCGGTACCGACCGTAACTTCGACGTTTTTGAAAAGTCTTGAATTGCTGAGGCACTGGCTCAAAGCCTTGGTGTTAACGGTTTCCCAGCTGCGGTACTCCTTTTTCTTCAGGCACTTTTCTGCAAGAGACTCGATAAACCGTTCCTTGGTCCTGGTGGCGCCTTCCACGGTGACGGTAATATCCCCCAGATACTCATTTTGTATGAGCGCCGAAGCTTCCGTGGTGAGCAGGAAGAGGGTGCAGGCGAGCAGCAGGAATGTTGCCAGCGGCAGGATTCGCCGCATGCATTTTTCATTGGAGCTTTCCCGATGAGGAGCATTTGTTTTGACCGGTTTGAGCAATTTGTACCCCTTATGGTAAATCATCTAGATAACGGGCTGGATTTATCAGAAAAAGGCAGCCTGCCCTTCAATGACCCAATAGTTTAAGCATGCTGTTAAGAGTGCTGTCAAGATTGTTGTTGCAAGGGCACCACCAATGGTCCATAGCTGACTCTCATGCTTGGGTAAGGAGGCAGATATTTGACAGAAACAGAATAAGGGTCTATTTTATGAAGTACTTAACTAAGAGGACCGTTCATGAGCAGGTTTGGATATTTTTTCGTTATACTGCTGGTATTGGCCCTGGGAAGTCAGCCTTGCCATGCCGCCAAACTTAAGGCATACGTATCCAGGTTCTCGGTGTCCCTTTATGAAAACAAGGAAGATCTGAAGTTGGCATTACAGGCATTGCTCATGTCACGTCTTAACAGCGAGGAAATACAGGCAGTAGATAATCAGTCCGATGCCGATATTCAGATTACGGGTAGCTATGTTGCATTCGGCGATGTTTTCAGTCTTGATGTTCTGGCCAAAACCAGCTCGGGTGTTTTTATTGACCGTGTTTTCGTTCAAGGAGATACTCACAATGAACTGATCCCCTCCACGTTCGAGATGGCCAAGCTGCTTCAGCGTGCAATCCTGAAGTGGCACCGGACGCTGACCGGGAAAGCAACAGGCGATACGGCGGCCTATTCAGATGAAAAAGTAGCGCCGCCCAAGGGGAAGAAAAAACTTCCTCCGGAACAAATACCGGTAACTATGCCTAAGGTGTCGGAACCGCAAAAACTGCAGAAGTTGCCCGAAATACCATGGGCCAGCCAACGTCTTCCGGAAACATTGAACGGTATCGCCAGCGGCAGGACAATAGCCGATAAGGGGGTTGAGATCTTCATAACGGAAGAGCGCTATCTGCGTTATTACCTTAAAGCAAAGAATATGCAGTATCTCACAGCAGTCGCGTTCAGTGCGGATGAAAAGATCATTGGCGTAGATGTTTCGGATCTGGATCAGAATGATCTGCCGGAAATTTATGTAACCGTATTGAAAGGTGGTCAGCCTGCCTCTCAGGTTTATATCGTCGAAAACAATGCTCTGAAAAAGATCGCTGATAATATTCCGTACATGTTGAGAGGCATTGCTCTCGAAGGGAAGGAGAAGAAAATCTTTGCCCAGAAAATAAATGCCAGTGGCAATTTCACCGGTGATGTTTATGAACTGGTAAAGAGAGGCGATAATTTCATTGCGGAGAACCCGATTCAGTTGCCTTTTTTCGGAAACCTTTACAGCTTCAACAAGTTCATTGACTCAAAAGGGAAGCAATTTTTTCTGGTCAGCCATCCTGACGGCTATCTGTTGGTGTACTCAAAAGAGAAAAAACAGCTCTGGAAAAGCCGCGACAAATTTGGCGGCAGTGAAACTTTCGTATGTCTGCCAGATAACAGAGACCCCTCCTCTCCTTTGAACACGGCCTGTGCTCTGCCCCAGCGCCTTCAGGTTAATAAAGCCGGCGACATCTTTGTGTCGCGCAACACTGGGTTAACCACCAGAGGCGCCACACGTAATTATACGAAGAGCAGCGTCGTGCAGCTCTTCTGGAACGGGTCTTCTTTACAGGAGAAAAGGCGTACTGATCAGAGTAATAATTATCTGGCTGATTTTTCTTACAATGATCAAAGCAAGGGATTTTTGCTTCTGGAAGTGGAACCGAAGGCTGATACTCAGGAAGAAAGAGGCAGCAAAGTAGTAGTCAAGACGATGGAATAATTAGCAGCATGCACGTTGCTATTTAACAAGACCTCCGAGGTTTCAGATACCCCGGAGGTCTTGTTTTAACCTAGATTCGGCAGTTTGCGGTGCCCTTCGGCGCTCCAACTGCCCGAATTCTGTAATGCTAAGCTCATTTCACTGCAGCAGATAAACTCACCCTGCGGGTTCAGACAATATCTGCTGCGGACGTTACATTTCGCTAAGTGTTACGACGAATTGCGGGCAAGTCGCTTCTTCAGGACACCGCCAACTGCCGTTTTAAGTTTTAATTACCGCTTGAGTCATTCAAGAGGTTATTTCCGGTCGAATGCTTTAAATCTGATCTCTTTTGAAAAAGGCCCCACGCATTTGTTGTCCTGACAGAGCAGGTAGGTAAGGGTTGCAATACCTTCCACGCTGTTCTTCTGTATGCACTTAATCGGTGAAAACTCCTGCCTGATGGATGCAGTCTTCGTGAAATACTCCGAATATGCACCGCTATCGTCCGTTGCTGATAAGTCCGGTGCTGAATTACGCGGAGAGCCTTTCAATTTCAGACATTTCGACGGTGCGAACCTGAGACGCAACGGTTTGATGCTTGAAGAGTTGCTGGCGAGGATTTTCCACCCCGGCTTTGGTGTCATACTGACTTCGATTCCGAAACCACTTTTGCTCTTTCCGGGAAACTTTCTGGCTTCAATCTCAATATATTGATCGTCAAAAGTGAATATCTTTTCCTCTGCGTTTTCCTGCGATCCAGAAACTCTGTCCGGATAAAGTGCGGCCATGGCGCTGAGGCAAAAAATAATACAAAACAGCTTCGATTTTAAATAGTTCCGGTTCACGTCTTAATCTCCAAGGGAACACCTACGGTTGAAAGGTTGAAGGCTTTGTAAAAAACTGCATGGAGATTCCTCCCGGCTTTAAAATCTACGGAAGGACAAAAATGCATACGCTCTGGTTCAATCCGTCAAAAAATGATTCGAGCCCTTGAGAGCCGACTATTGTCGAGGATTGCGAAGCATTATGTTGCGTGTAAGCATTGAATATATCTTCGATGTTGTAAGCGCGGGCCACGGCCTTGTTGATCAAAGGGCCATATTTGCCAAGCCATTTGATGTTTGTTTGAGCTGGCGGAACACCGTGTGCAGTAAACCAGCTCTGAACCGCTTCGGCCCTGATTTTGGATATACGGTCATTCTTATCCGGCGTGCCAGGGATCGACGATCGTGCGTCGAGCTGAATCCGTTGGCTCGGATCTTTCTGCCAGCGCGATAACGCCGCTTTGAGCTGCTCTTCATTGTTAAGCTGAATTAAGCCGTGAGTCCTGTCGCCTTTGATGCTGGCTTCCACTTTCCGTGAACCGAAATTGAATCTGACTATGCCGGCAAAATACGTTTTAGAGCTTTCAGTGTACAGCCAGGCGAACTTGTTCAATATTTTCCCGCAACTTTTCCTGCAGTCCAGCATCTCGTCCAGGACCAGCATCCGCTGCCGGTTATACTCCTGCGGATCACCGGCATACTCTTCGAGCCTTGTTTTGTAGTCATGCAATCTGCCGCACAGTTCATGCAAAGAAATATTCTCTTTTGCGGCAATATTCAGCAGCTCCTGCTGCATGTTTTCAGGGAGGAAATTGCCGCCGGTATTTCTGGAGGAAGCATCATCCTTCTTTTCACTGGTCGTCAGCGGCGCAGTCGACAGCAGCCAGCCGGTCTCATTCGGGCAGGGGTTCGCCACAGGGGTATCGACATGGAATACCGGGAGGCTTATGCCGGCATCAGGAGCCTCGGGTTCAGCGAGCTCAACCTTGCCTGCAGCTGGTTTTTTGCTCTTCGGGCTGATAACCTGATACGTAGCTCCCCAGCTGCTGACACTCAACAGCAGTGACAGAATTGCTGCTCCTGTTATGATCTTTGCTGATCTGCTTTTCATTTTAATCCTCCCTGGGCATTATGAAATAAGCTTCAAAAGCTATTCCTGGTATTTTAATTTCCAGATTTCGGAAAGTTCCGGTTCGGTCCAGTTCAATTTATCCGTAAGGTAAAAGGGGAAATCCCGTTGCAGGAAGACAGAAATAGGCAGGGGAGTCACCGGTTCCTTGTTTGCCAATATGGCCGGGACCATCTGCCGCAACAGGATATCGTCTTTAGTGTCAATATAATAGAAGATATTCTTCCGTTTTATAGCACCTGCTTTCAGCAGGGAGTTTAAAATGGTCTGCTGGCTGTCATGTTTCGACACGAAGTAGATAGATATATTCGGGTGCTCCACGGCATACTGCATTATCTTTGGTGTCTCTTCAAGGCATACCGGACACCATGTCGCCCAGTAATGAAAAACATTTTTCTGAACTTCATTAAAGTTAAGTTTTGGATCGGAGAGTCTGTCTACCAGTTTTTTCAGATCGGCCCTGGATGCGGCGTTTAATTTCAAGACCGGTTCATTTACCTGATCAGATAACTCTCTGGCATCATGGCACAGCGGATATTTCTTCCTGTCGCATCGCCGCAAATACTCTTTCAGCATGGCTGACAGATCAAAGCTCAACTTCCTGTTGTTCAAATAATACGCCTTGGCCGCATAATACCGTGCATCCGGAAACTCCCACGATTTGTCGAGTTCTATCAGCTCCCTGAAGCTTTTTACCGCCTCGGCATATCTGTCCTCATTCCAGTAAATAGTCCCCATTGACATCCTTGAGATCAGAGCAAATGACGGGTCATTCTTCACTGCCTCCAGATACCAAAGGGCTTTTTGAGCGTCTCCCTTATCGTATAACCTTCTCCCGGTTTCGTAAAGAGAGACCGTCAGGGTAATGTCGATTCGTAATTCGCTGCTGCCTGCCGACTTGATCAGTTTTGCCTTTAACCTGGCAATTTCAGCATTATTGATGTTTTTAAAATTAAAATTGTGGATTCCGGACAGGTCGGAAGATGTGGTATTGACGGTGAGGTTTTTTGCCGGGAACAGAGATGAAATCAGCCCTTGATTGATGAAGTCTTTCGGGTTCAATCTGATGGACAACGAATTATCTGCAACAGTAATGGCATTGGAAAGTTCAACATTACCCAGAGGCTCATCGAAGGTCAAAGAGATTGAACCGCTCACTTGCGCCTGGGGGTTTTTTTCATCGGAATCGAATCCTTCAAGGTTTGCAGCGGTCAGTTTCAGACCTCGTCCTGCAGGATACAGATAGGTGACGTATCTCTGGAATTTGCTGACCAGTTTTACGTCCGAGCAGTACAATTTCAATTTGGGGATGATCTTTATCCTTTTCATCTCCTGCTGCGGCAATGAAGCAGAAGAGACACCACGTTGTATGATATGAGGGCTCATTTGCAGATTTTCTATGATTGGAATATCGCTTTCTGCAGGTAAATCGACGATTATTTGATTAGTCCCCTGGTCGCAGCCGAATTGAACTCCGTCTAATTTCTTATTGCTGCTGTTGACAATAACCACCAGACCGTCGGGGATTAACTTTATATTTATCGACGAGGAACTTTTATTCACCGCGTTTTTTACCGGATCTTCGCAATGGGCTACCGTGCAGGAAAAGACAGATACCAGTATAGCTAAAACAAAAAAGTGCGTCTTGTATCGGTGCATTTTCCCTCAGTGACCCGGAATGGTGATAATATTAATGTGTTAAGGCGGCAGCCAAGTCATGTTTACCTGTACATCTTCCGCGCAGATCGGGTTGAAGCATTCTAGGGTTTTTTGTATCCGAAATCAAGGAGCACTCTATGAATCATTGACACGGTCGTTATCAATAGTTAGATTCTTATCAAATTGAAATTGAACAAAAGGGGCATCATTTGGCTGATCAGGACTATTATGAAATTCTCGGGCTGAAAAAAGGGGCTAAGCCTGACGAAATAAAAAAGGCTTTCAGGAAGCTTGCAGTCAAGTACCATCCGGACAAGAACCCCGGTGACAAGAAGTCTGAAGACCGCTTCAAAGAGATAAACGAAGCATATGCAGTCCTTTCAGACCCTGAAAAGAAGAGTCAGTATGACCAGTTCGGCTCTGCAGGGTTTCATCAGCGTTATTCCCAGGAGGACATCTTCAGGGGATTCAATGCCGGTGATATCTTCAGGGAATTCAATCTTGGTTCGGACGATGTTTTCTCCAGAATTTTTGGCGGCGGGGGAGGTTTCCGCCAGGGCGGCGGACGCAGCATGAGCCGGAAAGGTCAGGATTTCGAGATGGAGCTTCCGTTGAGCTTCATGGAAGCCTTCTCCGGTGGAGAGAAGCGGGTATCTTTCAGCAGAGAGGGGCGCAGCGAAGATGTCTCGGTGAAGATCCCTGTCGGGATTGACAACGGCGCTCGTCTCCGTCTTGCTGGAAAAGGCGGAACAGGGATCGGTGGAGGGCAAAACGGCGATCTCTACCTCGACATTGTAGTCATTCCGGATCTGAAGTACAGCCGGGAAGGAGCAGACATCATCATGCCTCTGCAGGTCCAGTTCAGTCAGGCCTGTATCGGTGGCTCGCTCGATGTTGCCACTCTTGACGGGACAAAAAGGATAAAGACCCCGGCCGGAATACAGCCGGGTACCAGAATCCGGCTCAAAGGACTCGGCTTCCCTATGGCAGGCAAGAGTGCAAGAGGTGATTTCTATGTGCTTTTACAGATAACTGTTCCGGAGAGCCTGTCAGCCGAACAGAAGAGAATAATAGAGGATCTGGCTAAGAGTGGATTGTAGGAAATCAGTGTCAGTTCGCCTTGAAACAGTTGAACAGCAGGACTCAGAAGGAGTTACAGACCGGAAAGTTTTAACAGGCATTCCGCCTTTTGAAGAGAGGCATCCGGAGCCAGAGCAGAAGACGGGTAGAGCTCAAGAAAACGATTGAATAACGAAAGGGCCTGCTTATAATCCTTTTCACGATATGCACTGAGCGCTGCCGCGTAGGAATCCTGCTCTACTCTTTTTTTCAGCTGCCCGGCGGGCAGCTGTTTTTTTTGTTCCGCGACAAAAGTGCTCTTGCGCTTTTTCTTCTCTTTCGAAGCAGAAACTTTTGCAGCTTTCAGACTCTTTGTCCTGGATTTGACTGTAGGGGGCTTGTTCTCTTGAGCGGCAGTACTGGTCAATGCCTCCTTTTTACTGACAGGCACGAACAATTCTTTGCCGATAAAAATGCGGTCGGGATTTTGAATGTCATTAAACAGGAGTATCTGCGAGAAATAGGCCCCTCTTCCGCTAAAATCCCTGGAAATCTTATACAGCGAATCACCGGGCTTGATGGTGATCCGGCGAACCAGGACCCCCTTGCCCCGCTCGGGCAGAGGTTGTCCACCCTCCTGTGGCGTGGGAGAAAAGATCTGGTATTCTGAACTTTCCGAGACGACCGGAAAAAGAGAGATCAGCATCAGTAGCGCAAGTAATGTTAAGGTATTTGTCATATTAGTAACTGTTACCCACTTGGTCCTGATATTTAATAGTGCTTTTGAGCGCCAGGGAGGTACCGACTGCCGTCCCGGGCTTGATACGGTAGGATACTCTTATTTTCTTGTTCTCTCCGGAGCCCAGTTCGTCAAACCTCCAGGAATACTCGCCGTTGTTCCTGCCGGCTACAACCGGTTCGGTCGCAACCAGTTCAAGTTGCTCCGGCAGGATGCTTCGAACCTCAACCATCTTTGCCATGCCGCTTCCGACATTTACGCATGATAGCTCAAAGGAGTTGACTTCGCCGGGCTTAACCTTGCCCCCTTTTCCTGCAACTGTAAGATTCAGTACGGGCCTGGAATGAACAATGCTCAGGTTAGCCGAAGCTTTTTTGGATGGGTCATTCTGTGAGTCCAGAGTGATTGCGAGTGGTACCGTCACACCATCCTTTTCTGAGGCTGAAGTTGTGATTTCAAGGATAAGATTGGCAACTTCTCTGGGTGCGAGCGGGCCTATGTGGCTTACAGTCGGCTCGCCGGGCTGCCTGATGCCATCGCGGTTCATATCCAGATAGAAAGTATAGTTCAATTTACCCGCTTCAAGCGGCCTGATTAAAAGATCATCCCGGACATTGCCGGTATTTGTAACATGCAGAAGAACAGATACGGTCTGCCCAGGTGTGGCAATAATCTTGTCACTATTCGATTGCACTGTAAAACCACTGACAGGCTTGACCGCAACTGAGGCAGAAACGAATTTGTCGGTTCGTTTCAGTACGGTGTTAATCATTTCAACGTGAAGGAACAGCTCCTCTTTGGCGAGTGCTGAATCTTTCAGTTTCATCATAAGGGCGATCTCACGGCTTTCACCCGGTATCAGCTGTAAACCACTCATGACAAGCGTTGTGCTCCCTTCGGTCTTGAATCCGGCTAACAGCGGATCGACCGGTTCATACTGCGGAGGGAACGCCAGTTGAATTGAGACTTCCTTTGCTGCAGCGGAGCCCACATTAAATATCACCAGTTTATAGGGTATTCGTTCTCCGGGGCTTACCTGGGTCATATCAGTTTTAATCAGTGTCCTCAGGATCGGGGCCTTTGCTATCATTCTGATTGGTCTTGATTGTGAGATCAGGCCTTCGGCCTCAGAAATGACTTTGATCGGAAAGAGCTTCCTTTCACCGTCAATGGACATTGTCGGCATCTCGAACTGGATCAGACCGTTAAACCGCTCACCCGGCAACAGTTGCGGTGATTTTCCAAGAGGCTTGTCAGGGTCAGCCGCAGCGATAAAGCTGGTCATGTACTCTTTCGGGAGGCCGGAATCAAAGATGAAAGAATCTGGAGAGTTGCCGCGGTTGACAACTTCAAACGGGACAGCAAAGCGCTTGCCAAGTTCGACTGTCTGCTGCTCTGCTGCCAGAGTGAAATCCACAGCCGCAATCCGGTCGACTTCAACTGAAAGCACATTGGTATTCTCTTCGGTTGGAACCGTTGCGGCTACTTTGGTATCGATTGCTGGCGGATAAACAATGCCAAGTTCCTTGAGGCGCTTTTTGGCATTTACTGCAGCATCTGTTCCCGGATAACTATCCACGACAGTCTTGAATTCTGCTACGGCCTGATCTCGCAAAATATGTGACGCCAAAAGCTCACTCTGCGCCGCCGCAGAGGAGGCACGGCGATTATCTTCAGCTTTCTTCAAGGCGATCTTCTCGGATGTTTTGCGATCAGCGTCAGCCATTGCTGCAGCAACTCTCTCAAGCTCAGCCTTCTCCAAGGCGATCATCTCGGAAGTTTTGCGGTCAGCGTCAGCCTTTGCTGCGGCAACTCTCTCAAGCTCAGCCTTCTCCAAGGCGATCATCTCGGAAGTTTTGCGGTCAGTTTCAGCCTTTGCTGTGGCTGCTCTTTCAAGTTCAGCTTTCTCCAAGGCGATCATCTCGGATGTTTTGCGGTCAGTTTCAGCCTTTGCTGCGGCAACTCTCTCAAGTTCAGCTTTCTCGGCAGCAAGCCGGGCAATTTCATCCTGAGATGAGGCCGGTTGTTTAGCCGTGCCGCTTGAAGCTGGGGGAGCTTGCACGGAAACAGCCTTGGCCGTTTGTTGCGCGGCAATGGACTCTTCCTTTTGGTATTTGGCTGCCAGATCCGTTAACTCATCTTCGACAGTCCCCTTCAAGGGGCTGTCCGGGCACTCCTTAAGGAATTTAGCCATATACCGGCCTGCTTCCTGCTGATTCCCCGCTTTCAGATGAGAGCGTGATAACCAGAGGATAGCCATGTCCCGTAAAGATGTATCAGGGTATTTTTCCAGCACGCTGGACAGATTTTCTATTGCCTCCTTATAGTCCTTTTTAAGGTAGGCATTAAATCCTGTTATGAAAATTTCTGAATCCTTAGTGTCTACTGAATAAGCCGGACTGGCAAAAAATAAGGCAAGCAGGAAAACCCCGAACAGGGTTTTAGATGCGGCTGGGCGGAAATATCTATAAAAAACCACTGATTGCACCTCTCCTGACGGGCTTCGAAAGATTACAAAAAACTTTTTCGAAAAATACCATCATACTAATCAGGTTGTCAACGCAGAAAGGGCCTTAAAACGATGTCAAATCATTTCCTGAGAGGGGCAGATGCCTTTTCCGGGGTGCTCGCAGGAGAATCAATGCGCTCCATCCGGATATATCTGCGGGAAGTGTCAAAAAAACAGGTATCAAGGAGGGACTGGGGAGCGTTCAACGAAGAGTGCCGGTAAGGAATAATTTGCAGGGAACGCTTCAGTAGGTTAATTCTGATCTTATCTGTTTACTGCGACGGCTTGAGTTCTACGGCAGCTCCTTTTCTGAGCTCTTCTGCCCACTGCTTGAACCGTTCTTCGGATTTCTTTTTGTAAAGGATCTCCTCAATCGATGCTTTCACGGATTCAAGCAGTTTCATTTTTTCAGCGCTTCTTTCTTCAAGCTTTATGATATGAAAGCCAAGAGGTGAGGTGACAATTTCGCTTATTTCGCCAGGCTTCATATTTATTACAGCGCTTTCGATTTCTGGAAGCATATCCCCTTTTTTGAATGATCCAAGATCTCCGCCATCCTTGGCCGCTCCGGGGTCGTCAGAGTATTTGCGGGCAAGGGCAGCAAAGTCACTGTTGCTTCTAGCCTCGGATATAACCAGGACGGCCTTCTTTATAATATCCTTTACGTCAGTATTAGGCGCAGTTTTGCTAACCTTGAGGAATATGTGCTTTGCACGGAAGGTCGCATCTTCCTTATAGAGGGACGGGTTAGCATCGTAATACTCGCGAATCTCGCGTTCACTGACCTGTATCTTTGATTTGACCTCCTGACTCATCAGCCTGAGCCGTTCCAGCTGTTCCTTCAGCTGCGCCTTGTACTGGTCAAAGGTCATCCCCTGGGAAAGAAGGGCAGAAACAAGAGCTTCCTGGCTGAGCCGGTTCTGCTTCTTGACATCCTCGATCGACTGCCGAACCTCCTCCTCTGATACGACAATATTCAGCTCCTTGATTTTTTGCCGTACTAGAAATCTGTCGACCATAGAGTCAAGCATACTGACCCGGAGCTTTTTCTTTGCTTGATATGAGAGAGGGCCTTCCTTTTTTTCAATTTCCTTCGAGGCCAGGTCGAATTCACGGTTGAGCTCGCGGATAGTTATTATCTCGTCGTTTACGACCGCTGCGATTCCGCTTATCAACTCTGCGAAGGAGAGTGCCGGCAAGAAGAGGGTCCCGAGCATAAATATGGAGAGAACTGTTTTCCTCATAATAATAACCCTTTAAGAGCAAAGGCCGGGGGATGCCCGGCCTTCAAAAAACTATTTCTTCGGCTCCTGCGCCTTTGGCACTGCGGCGGGAGCGGGTGGCTGGGCAGGAACGACCTTCGCATCACTCTTCGGCTCTTTTGATTCAGCCGCCGAAGTCCCGCCAAGCCCTTTCAGGACATCTTCCTTTATCGTGAACTTTCCGCTTTTCTTCAGATCGTCCTTGAGCTTCTGGAACACCTCCTGCTGCTTGCCAGGGAGGATTGCCGTCTTGATCTGATCATTGACCTCTTCAAAGGTCCTTATCCCGGCTCCTCGTTTTCCTGTCAACTTGATGACGTGAAATCCGAATTTAGTCTTTACAACTCCTGAAGTAGTGCCTTCCTTCATTGCGAAAGCAACCTTTTCAAATTCCGGGATCATGGAGCCCTTGCTGAACCAGCCGAGATCTCCGCCTTTCGCTGCAGCACCGTCAGTAGAGAGTTTCTTTGCGAGTTCCTCGAAATTCCCTCCGGCTTTCAGCTGAGCAAGGACATCATTTGCCTCTTTCTCTGATTTCACCAGGATGTGGCTTGCCTTGACCTGGTCGGCTGTCTTGAACTTCTCCTTGTTCTGGTCATAGAACTTCTTCATCTCTTCATCACTGACTTTGGCCTGCTCTTCGACCTTCTTTTTCAGGTAGGCCTCGACAACCAGACGCTTTCTGAGCTCATCGAGCTTTTCTTTCACTGCCGGGGTGTTTTCAATGCCATCCTTGGACGCGTCCTGCAGGATCAGTTCCCGGATGATCATCGTCTCCAGCATCTCTTTCTTCCCTTCGGCAGAGTCAGCCATCGGCTTCAGATAAGGCGGCAGGCTCTCCATCTCTTTTTTGAAAGAGTCGACCGTTATGGTCGTACCTGAAACCTCGGCAAGAACAGCTCCTGTGGGCTTGGCTTCTTTCTTTACATCTGATTCCTTCTTTCCGTTGCAGCCGAAAAGAGCAAGCATACATACGGCAGCTGCCGCGGATTTGATTACAGACTGTCTGGTCACGAGGTAAACTCCTTTTATGTGTGAGTAAAATCTTTCGGAGGCTAACATACCCCTCCCAGTTTTTTCAAGAGATTTCTGGACTCTGCCAGCACGCCGTCAAAGCTGGTATCCGCTATTTCGGCAATCAGTCTGAAGTCCGGGGTAAACTGGTATTTCCTCGGCTGATTCCTGATCATGCCTATGATCAGATCCGGCGAAACCGGGGTTTTTTCATGGAACGCGATGATCAGCCTCTTCCCGTCGAATTCGGCTTCACGGACAAGGAACTTCTTGAAAAGAAGCCTCAGTTTCATCAGTTCCAGCAGATATTCGACCGAAAGCGGTGGTTTCCCGTACCGGTCGATCAGTTCCGACTGTATCTCGGAAACCTCTTCTTCGGAGATGATCTGGGTAAGCTTCTTGTAAAGCACGAGCCGCTGGTTCGAATCTTTTACGTAATCCTCAGGGATAAAAGCAGGGATCCGCAGTTTTATTTCAGGCTCCACCTTCTCTGAAAGGTCCTCCCCCTTGAGCCGCTGAATCGTCTCTTCCAGGAGTTCTGTGAACAGCTCGAAACCGACTGCCGCGATCTGGCCGGACTGCTTGGCGCCAAGGATGTCGCCTGCCCCGCGGATCTCCAGATCGTGTGTTGCTATTCTGAAACCGGCACCAAGTTCTGAAATATCCTGCAGGATCTTCAGCCGCTCCCGCGAATCAGGAGCAATCGCCCCTTCCGCAGGGATCAGGAAATAGGTGAAGGCGCGGACTTTCGCCCGGCCGACCCGCCCCCTGAGCTGGTACAACTGGGCCAGGCCGAAAGCGTCCGCCCGGTTCACTATCAGGGTGTTTGCTGTCGGGATGTCAAGGCCGGATTCAATGATCGTCGTGCAGAGGAGGAGGTTTGTTTCGCCATGCATGAAGCCGAGCATGACCTTTTCCAGCGCCCCCTCTTTCATCTGTCCGTGAGCAACAGCAATCTTCGCTTCCGGGACGATCCTGTTCAGGTGTTCGGCCATGACGCCGATCGACTGGACCCGGTTATGGACGAAGAAGACCTGACCTCCCCGACGCAGCTCCCGCATGATCGCTTCACGGATCAACTCTTCGTTGAAGCGGGCGACGATCGTCTTGATGGAGAGCCGGTCAACCGGCGGGGTGTCGATGATCGAGAGGTCCCGTATCCCCATCATCGACATGTAGAGGGTCCGGGGAATTGGTGTCGCAGTCAGGGTCATGATGTCGACCGTCGCCCGGAATTTCTTCAATCGCTCCTTGTGCACGACGCCGAAGCGCTGCTCTTCGTCGACGATCAGCAGGCCCAGATCTCGGAACTGGACATCTTTCTGGATCAGCCGGTGCGTACCGATGATGACATCGACCTTGCCTGCCGCGAGGTCAGCCAGGATGACTTTCTGCTCCTTGGCACTCCTGAAGCGGGAAAGCATCTCGACATTGACCGGATACTCCTTGAAACGCTCCCTGAACGACTCAAGGTGCTGCTGGGCAAGAATGGTGGTCGGAACGAGCACGGCAACCTGTTTGCCGTCCATGACTGCCTTGAATGCCCCCCTGATGGCGACCTCGGTCTTGCCGTAACCGACATCGCCGCAGATAAGCCGGTCCATCGGCCGCTCGTTCATCATGTCCTGCAGCACATCGTCTATGGCCGAGAGCTGGTCCGGCGTCTCATCCCAGGCAAAAGAGGCCTCGAACTCCTTGTAGAGAGCGTCCGGAGGCGAGAAGACAAACCCTTTCTGCACCTGCCTTGAGGCATAGATCTCCAGGAGTTCTACTGCCATCTCCTCGACCGCTTCCCGTGCCTTGGCCTTGGCCTTGTCCCACGCAGCGCCGCCGAGCCGGTCGACCCGCGGTTCAAGGCCTTCGGCGCCGACATAGCGCTGCACGAGCGCCATCCGGTCGACCGGCAGATAGAGCTTGTCGCCGCCGGCATACTCCAGCAGGAGGAAATCACCGGCGACGCCGGAGAGTTCGATATGCTCCAGCCCACGGTACAGACCGACGCCAAAGTCAAGATGGACCATGTGGTCGCCCGGTTTCAGCTCTGCCAGCGAGGTGAGGATCTGCTTCTTCTTCATCTCCGAGACGCCGCGCCGCCGGGTCCGCTTGCCAAAGAGCTCTTCTTCCGTGACCACCACCATGTTGGCGGCGGCACAACGAAAGCCGCGTGATATCTCGCTCACCAGGAGCGAGATCACGGTCTCCCTCCTGAACAGCTCTGCTGAAAAGGCACGCTCCGAAACTCTCGTCGGCAGCTCGTACTGTTCGAGCAGCGAGACCAGGCGCTCTGCCTGACCCTTTTGATGGCAGGGGATGAAGATCCTCATCTCCTCCTTCATCCAGCCGGAAAGCCTCTCTGCAAAAGGCTTCAGAATTCCTTCGCCATCCGGGGTTACCAGCAGTTTCAGGTCGCTGTTCTGCTCGACCGCAAAATTGAAGCTCGACCCTGAATCGGAAGTAAGCAGTTCCAGCTTCGGGATGCGGATATGACGTCCGGGGAAATTCCCCGGAAGACAGGCATCTCCGGTAATAAACTGCTCAGCTGCATCGCAGATGATCATCTCCCGTTCAAGGGCACTGTTCCTGCGGGTCCCGGTTTCACAGAGCCACTCTTCACGGCCCGCGTCGACAGCTTCAGGATCGATAAGAAGTGTGACAGCTCCGGTGCCGGCGTAGTCAAAGAGGGTTTCCAGCGGGCCGTGGAACAGGGGGAGGAGATTTTCGATGCCAGGGGGGTAGATGGAGCTGTTCAACTGTTCGACCAACTCCCTGCGACGGGGGACCGGGATGTCGATGTCGTCGCAGTGGCGCTTCAGCCGCCCGGTGAACTCTTTCATGACTTCAGGGGCGAGGATCACCTCCCGGGAGGGGAGCAGAACCAGTTCCTCCATCGGGTGGAGAGAGCGCTGCGTCAGGGGGTCGAAGGTTCTGATCGTCTCCACGAAATCACCGAAAAACTCGATCCGGACCGGGTGCGGCAGGTTCGGCGGGAAGATGTCGAGGATGC
>VFJK01000157.1 GCA_009886125.1 Geobacter sp.
AGGATCCGGATGACCGTGACGAGCCATCGTTCAGTATGCCCTTATGACTGCCCTGATACCTGCGGTCTTCTTGTCGATGTTGCAAATGGAAAAGCCGTCAAGGTCCGCGGCGACCTGGACCACCCGTACACCAGAGGAGTTCTCTGCTCCAAGATGCAGCAGTACGAGCTTACCGTGCACTCGGAACGACGCCTTACGACGCCGCTTCTGAGAAAAGGTGCAAAGGGACAAGGGGAGTTCGTTCCGATCACGTGGGAAGATGCACTAAAGCTGATTGCCGAGAAGTGGGGCGCTATCATCAGCAGGTTTGGGGGAGAATCAATACTCCCGTATTCATATGCGGGGACAATGGGAGTCGTTCAAAGGAATATCGGCCACGCATTTTTCCACAGGCTGGGCGCATCAAGGCTCGACCGGACGATCTGCTCACCGGCCAAGGGGGCCGGCTGGAAGTCGGTAATGGGCGATACACTGAATATCGACCCGGATGAAGTCTTGAACAGTGACCTTGTAATTCTCTGGGGGATAAACGCTTCCGCCACTTCAGTCCACTTCATGCATAGAGTACACAAAGCCAGAAAGCATGGTGCCGGAGTCTGGCTGATCGAGACATACCGGACGCCGACAGCCGCTGCAGTTGACAAGGTCTTTCTGGTCCGTCCGGGAAGTGATGGCGCTCTTGCACTGGGGATAATGCATGTCCTGAATCGCGATGATCTTGTCGACAGAGAGTTCCTTGAAGCGAAAGTCCTTGGTTTTGACCAACTCGCTTCAAAAATCCTTCCTGACTATACCCCTGAACATGTAAGCCGGCTCACCGGTCTCTCCATTGAAGAGATCGAAATGATCGCAGAAGGATACTCCAAGGCTCGTGCTCCGTTCATTCGTCTCGGCAGCGGGCTTTCGAGGTATGGAAACGGCGCCATGACCGTACGGACTATTGCCTGTCTTCCCGCACTTGTCGGAGCTTACGGCAAACCAGGCGCAGGCTGTTTCCCGGAGACCTCGACTGGCAGTGCTTTTGACATGAGCGAAGTAACAAGGGAGGATTTTATGACTGAACCGACCCGGATCATCAACATGAACCGGCTCGGTGAAGCCCTGAATGAATTGGATGATCCGCCGGTAAAATCGCTCTACGTCTACCATAGTAACCCGGCTGCAATAGCTCCGGACCAGAACTCCGTCATACGCGGACTTATGCGTGACGATCTCTTTACTGTCGTCCATGAACGCTTTATGACTGATACCGCCCGTTATGCCGACATCGTCCTCCCTGCCACCTCATCGCTAGAGCATAGCGATATATACCGCTCATACGGCACATACTTCATGCAACGTGTGAAGGCATCGATCCTGCCTGTCGGAGAGAGTCGTTCGAATCTTGATCTGTTTTCAATGCTGGCAAGGGAATTAGGCTTTGATGACCCGTTTTTTCGGAAAAGCACAGACGAGCTTATCGATCATCTTTTGGAGATCCCTTCCCTTTTGAGAGAGAATATCGATGAAGGCAGACTGCACGAGGGGAAAGCAGTCAGGTTGAATGTATCGACCGATATGAAGCAGTTCTGCACCCCCTCAGGAAAAATAGAGATACTGAATCTGGCTGAAAAAGAGCCGCTCCCTCGCTATCTGCCGACGCACGAAGAGAACGGGACTTTTGCACTGCGACTCATGACAGCGCCGAACGTCCACTCGCTCAATGCTTCTTTTTATGAGCGTGATGACCTGCGCAAAAAACAACAGTGCATGTACCTTATGATGAGTCCTGATGATTGCGCTGAACGGGGACTAAGGGATGGCGAAGCGGTAACCGCCTGGAATGCTCTTGGCGAGGTCAGGTTCATCCTTAAAATATCCGCTTCAATCCCAAAAGAGGTTGTTGTCGCGGAAGGGGTCTGGTGGTTAGAATTCGCGCCAGGGGATCGGTCGGTTAATGCACTGGTATCGCAAAGATTGACTGATCAGGCAAACGGAAGCACTTTTTATGACAACCGGGTTGAGGTCAGGAGAGACTGAATCACCTCTTCACCGGCAGTGCTTCTTCAAAATACTGCTCGATCATCAAAACGATACTTGGATCGATGTCAGTGAACTCTATCCCGACGCCGGCAGGATAATTCGGTTTTTTCAGGTCGCCGTGCCTGTTCTCCCAAGCAACGCGCCCCCTTGCTGCCACAAGTATGTCCCGGCCTTCATGGGAGAGTGAAAACAAGAGATCTACCGGGTCGTCAGGGATGCTGTCATTCGGCACGGCAATATAGAGACCACCCTTGCTTATATCGGCGGTGACGCCGTATCGAGGTTCACCGTTCTTGAGATACTGGACATCTATGGAGTAAGAGTACCTCCTCCGGCGACGCTCGAAATCGGCGATACAGTTCCGCCCTTTTTCAATAAACAGCCTGCCGTTTATCGGCTTGGTGATGTAATCATCGCATCCGGCACTCTGGCAGAGCAGCATATCCTGCTCTCTGCCTTCAGTTGTTACCATTATGACCGGAATGGCACTTGTAGCAGGATCGCCCTTTAACGCCCTGCAGCAGGTAAGGCCATCCATGACCGGCATATTCAGGTCCATATAGATCAGGTCAGGATGCTCATTTTTTACAACTTCAAGAGCCTCAAGTCCGTTTTTTGCAATAAGTATATCTACCGGAAGCCCTTTGAGAAAGGCCTTCTCCAACTCCAGGATCAGATGGACATCATCTACAAGCAGCACTTTTTTTCTGGCCATTTCCCTTATCTCCCTTATAAATAAATACCACAATAAAATGATCGAGTAAATTCAGTTGATATGAAACCGGAAATCGAACTCAGCATAGTGATACCGACCCTGAACGAAGAGCAGACTATCCTTCGGACAGTTGAAAATCTTTCAGCCCAGAGAGACCTTCAGTTCGAGGTCATCATCTCGGATGGAGGATCAAGAGACGCCACCTGCAGGGAAGCTATGAAAAGCCGACTTGTCGTATCGACTGTTACCGGCATGGCAGGTAAAGCAGCTCAGCTGAACGCCGGAGCAGCCGCTGCTCAAGGAGAGTTTATCCTGTTTCTTCATGCCGACAGCAGCTTCAGCGAAAACCGCGCCCTCAAAAACGGGATCGACGCACTTCGGACCAGGTATGAACGCTCAGGAGGCACACCATCCGCAGGTCATTTCTGCCTGAAATTCGATCGAACTATCAAGACGGCCTCCCTTGCCTTCAGCTTCCACGAATCAAAAGCCAGGCTTGAAAGAGCTGGCTGCTCCCACGGCGATCAGGGGATACTGATATCTGCCGGACACTTCAGGCAAACCGGTGGATTTGACGAACAGTGCCATATCCTTTCAGAAACACTTTTTGCGGACAGGCTGCGTCGTAACGGAGAGTGGATGCTGCTGCCGGAAGAGATAATAACCTCTGCACGACGATTTGAGAATGAAGGCATGAAAGAGAGACAAGCACTCAATGCCATCATCATGGGACTGGCGTTTGCAGGAATGAACGACATTCTGGCAAATATTCCCGAACTATACCGGAATGATTATCAGAGATCAAAACTGGGCTTCGGCAGATTATTTGCCATGGTCAAAGAGATGATAGACGAACTCTCTGAAAATGATCAGTCAGAGTTCTGGGGGAAGATCGGGATTTACCTGGGTAAAAATGCCTGGCAGTTTGCTCTGTTGATGGATGAGATAAAAAGATACTGCAGCATTGGCAGAGGGAGTAATCAAGAGAACCGCATTCTATCACTCTATGAAAAACATCTTGAGAAGGCATGTAACAGCAGATTTTCGACAAGACTGGCAGGCACCTTAAGCAGGTCTTGCGCAAATGCCTTGTCTTTACTCCTGAGCTGTCAGAAACGCTGACTATTTTGTTTTTGCTTCTTTAATGATATCGACTTGTGTTTTACCTTTTACTTTTTTCAAGCGCCAGACAAGACCACAGGCCCCGCACTCCTTTACCGGATTCTCGTCTGAGGTAAATCCTTCCGAATGAAGATCAATATCAATTGCCTTTCTTCCACCGCAATGTGGACATTTCATTTTACTGCTCCTTTAGGGTTCCCCCTGTATTCAGATTTTTTTCAGACACTCTTCAATAGTGCTTGTGAGCCCATGCAGATCATGCAGCTGCATATCCCCCATATGGGCTATCCTGAATGTCTTTCCTTTTATCTTACCATA
>VFJK01000052.1 GCA_009886125.1 Geobacter sp.
TTTCAATCTTAAACTCGCGGTTGTATGACTTTCTTCTCGATACCATGACTGTCCTCCGTCTGCTGTTGTAGCAGCTTTTCGGACTGTCCGCAATTTCGGGGGAGATTCAGACTCCCCCCCTGACAAGGGGGGATTGAGGGGGGTTATATTTAAGATTTAACTATAACACCGCTCTTCCCACAAGCAATCACCCGTGCTCACAGATAATCCCCGCTCAGGACAAACGCCCCCCAGTAACCGGGATGCGGATAACGGCCCTTTACATGCAGCATCGCCTTGCGCAGGCTCCCGGCCTTGTCACCGTGGGAGTATTCACGGTAAAACTGCTTCATCAGAATGGCGGTCGAGACGTCGCTGACGCGCCAGAGACTGGATATCAGCGCATGAGTGCCGGCAAAGAGAAAGGCCCGGTTCATCCCCACCACGTCGTCCCCCCCCCTGATATCTCCCAGCCCGGTCTGACAGGCGCTCAGCACCACCAGGTCCGCCGTGATGTTCAGGCCGAAGATCTCCTCGGCCTGGAGCTTACCGTTTGATTTTCTGTCAGACGCCAGTCGGATGGCAGAGAAGAGCGGATTGACCGGATCGAACTCGCCATGGGAAGCGAGATGGATGATGCCGAATTCACTGATATGCTCCCGTACCCAGCTCTCCGTGGCCCGCTCCCTGATCAGCGTGGTCACATCCGGGTAGCTCCAGCGGAGCGTCCCGGCTTCCCGCTCGGCAAACGGCAGATCGAGTGAGCGCTCCCCTAGGTCGGGATTCCCGATGGCGAGGACGCGAATATTTTTTGCACCCTGTCTGCGGGAGAGCGTGTAGCGGAGGACCGAAGCAGCCGGGAGATAAAAGAGCTGCTGCCGGTCCACGACATAGTCGCGACCATCTTGCAGCGTGGCAAAGGCAAGGTAGTGCAGGGAGCCATGGGGGATGATACCGAGTGCCTTCACTTCACCAAGTCCGGTCAGAGGCTGTGCAAGCAGTTTGTCATAGAGTTCGCGTGAACTTTTCTCCAGCGGTTCAAGATTCTGCAGCATCCTGCGATAGCCGGCAATCGTTTCGCCCAGCTCACGGGCCTTGACCGGAAGAATGAACAGTTTTGCCTGATCGCGCTCCAGGCGCCAGCAGAGAAGGCGGTCCGTAAGTTGGTAATAGGAGAGGAGCACCACCCCAGGTTCCAGCTGCTGCCTGATTTCTGCGAGAGACACCGGGTTGACCTTCACCAACGAAAGGAGTTCCGGCCGCTTGCGCTCGATATCCAGCAGCAGGTCCTGGTATTCGGCCTGCAGACGCTCAAGTGCCGAGGCATACATCAACCTGTCCTGGGGTTTTGCCGCCTGCAGCGCCAGTCCCTCCTGCTCCTGGATCTGCTCCTTCAGCCGGTTCTGACGGTCGTACAGCTCCTGATCTACGGATCCGGAGAGGGAAAGACGCTGGCGGCCGAGGATGTCGATGAGGTTCCGGGCCCGCGAGCGCTCCGCTACGCTAAACGCCTCGTCACCCTTCTGCAGGTCCACCAGCAGCCCCACCATCCCGGCGTAAAGATCCATCTTGTTCGCCAGAAAACCGTCCTTCAACTGATCCAGACGGATCTCGGCGCGGAGCCCCTCGACCGTTTCAATCGCCTGGCGATAGGATTCGACAGCAGCAGTCGAATCACCCCCGGACTGCTGCTGTCGTGCGATACCGAACAGGGCGCGCCAGCGTACCTCGCGCAGCAGCATCGCATCAGCCGCTGCCAGCGCCCGACGGTAGCTGGCAAGGGCTGCTCCGCCGTTTTTGAGCGCCGCTTCAGCATCACCCCGGGCCAGATAAATCTTTGCCAGATTGACCTGATCACCGATCTCGGCTGCCATGGTGCCGGCTTCTGTCAGCAGCTTTACGGCAAGTTCCGGCTCCCCCATTTTGAGGCGAGTCTGGGCCAGGTTGCGCAGATCATATGCCATGGCCCAGCGCGAGCCGAGTTTGCGGTCGATAGCAAGTGCACTGTCCAGAGTGGTCACAGCCCCCTTGTAATCACCGGATTCCCGCTGCACCAGACCGATGTTGTTCAGGGTCGTCGCCACCTCGTCACGGCGTACTTCAAGCTGCTCCGCCTTTGTCAGAGCACCACGCAACTCCAGCAGCGCCCGCTTGTTGTCTCCCAGAGTCCACCAGATGAGGCCGCCGGTGTTTTGTGCCATGACCTGTTCCAGGGTCCATCCCTCCCTGACGGCACTCTTCTCCACCTGCTCCCGCAGGTCGAACGCCTCCTGGTAGCGGCCCTGGAACCAGGCATTGTTGGCCTGCTCCAGCACGACCCGCATCCGGGTCCGCAGCTCCTTCTCCCCGACTTTGTCCAGAGCCTGCTTGTATAGTCCATCCGCCAGAGGGAAATTCCCCAGAAGCCGCTGGCAGCGGCCGCGCTCCAGCAGGGTCTCGGCCTCCAGCCCTCCATTGCCGGCTTTGCTGTAGATCTCTCCTGCCCGGGCATAGTAGCGCTCGGCAACGGCATACTGATTCAGGCGAAGATCATAGAGACGACCGAGGTTGCGATACTGCTCCGCCAGCGGCAGGTCGTCTTTCAGAGTACGCCGGATGCCGGCCGACTCCTCGAACAGGGAGCGGGCGGTCGGGTAATCGATTGCATTCTCCATCACCACGCCGAAATCGGCCAGGGCTGCTGCATGTTCCTTGGCGAGTCCCAGTTCGGCAAAGATGGCGACCCCCTCCTTCAGGGAGGATGCCGCCTCTACAAAACGCTCGGCTCTCCCCTGCAGCAGCCCGAGCCGTAAATAAGCATCGGCATGTTCTGCGGAGTAGGGTTTCTCTTTTGCCACCAGCTTCAGGAATGCTTCTCCGTGACTGATCGCCGCGTCTGTCCTGCCTGCAGCATAGGCGCTCTCCCGGGCATAGCGTTCCAGTGTAGAGCGGTGTTTCGCCAGATCGGAATTCTCTGCCGCAATTGCCAGTCCGTTCTCGAACAGCGCCAAAGCCTCTGCATAGCGCTGCCCGTTGTGGGCCTGCACCCCGGCCTTGCCAAACTCCGCAAACTGTTTCTTGCCCAGCTTGGCCGCCTGGGCAGAATCAGGCCCCCAGTCGCCAAGCAGCAGCCAGCCGGCTGGAAGAGCCGGGCGCGCGTCACTGACAGAGCCTGCAGCATAGGCAGCGACAAACGTCAATGGCACTTGAGATGAGCGATCTGCCTGAAGCAGCGACGGCACCCCCTGCAGCACGGTCAACTGCCCAAGATAGTAGGTCTGATCGATACCTCCCCGCGGAGCGACAACCAGAGAGACTCCGTTGGCAGCAAAAAAATCGAACAGGGAACGGCGCGCACCTCCTGACTCCTCCCAGAGAGGGGCCATTGTCGCACCTCTTCCCGGTTCGGACGGCACCCGTGCCAGCAGTCCGGCTCGTCCCGGCAGGACAACGGTATGCGCGAATGTCAGACGGTCTGACGGCTGACCCGTAGAAAGCCTGGTGAACGGTTCACGATCCGGCCACCACCCCCCCGGATCGAGCAGCTGGCGGCGGAAGGGTCGTCGCTGCTCGACAGCTCTGAGCAGATGAGAGGCACTCAGACCCCAGGTCACCACCGGAGCGGAGCTGAACTGCTGCGGCTCTTCAAAGAGTGCCAGAACCGGCGGAGTTGCCGCAAGACGGCTTTCGAGCTGCGCTCTGTCGATCGTCTCGGCCCTGATCCCGCTCTTCCCGCCAAGGGTGAAGAGGAGCCAGCGTTTCTCATCAAACGGAGTGAAGCGGAGCACGGTCCGGCCGGGGATATTCTCAAGGATATCGATCGCTTCGACCGGTAGGGGGGTAACCACCCGGCAGAGACGTCCCCCCTTGCTGACAGCACACTCTTTGTAAAAAGCTTTCTGCACTGCAGTGAAGCGCTCTTTGATCGCGGCATCACTCACTGCTGCCGGATCGTTTTCAAAACTCTCATGCAGCGCTGCAGCAGCGGCAGCCAGCTTCACAACCCCGCTCCCTGCCAGGTGGTAATAAGCCGGAAGTCGTTCCAGCTCCTTGCCGAGCAGATCGTCAAGCAGTGTCTGTTCCTGCTGTAGACGTAGATCAAGGTACTCACGGTCTGCGACAGGCGCCGTGGCTATTCTGGCCCGGATCCGCTCCTGTTCAGCCAGATACGGTGCGGCCGCAGCCAGACGCGACCGGACTGCCGGGTCAGCAAGTTCAAGGACGCTTTGCCCGAAGATCTGCACCCGTTCAAGCTCGCTCAATTTTTCCAGCAGTGCAAAAGCAGCTTCCGCATCTTTAGCTGCCAGCTGTTCCAGACGGGGAGCAAACCGCTGCTGCACTTCCCCCCGGGTCAAGCCGTATTCAGCCGGAGAAAGCTGCTCCAGGACCTTGAGCGCCGCATCGTACTGACCAAGCGCTGCCAGTGCCCTCCAGATATACCCGTCTGCCTCTGCTGCGCGTCCTTCTTCAAGCGCCGACTTCCAGGCTTTTTCTGCAGCTTCGGGGAGATCGAGCGCTGCCAGCACCCTGCCCCTGTTCAGCTGATTCGCCGCCCGGAGCTTCAGCCGCTCCCGGCGCTGTTCACGTAGATATCTCGTTGTGTCAAGCGACTGGTCAAGGTGCCTGATCGCCTGAAACAGGAGCACCTGGCGACTGACATCGTTCAGACTCCGGAATGCCAGACGGGCAAGGACGGCACCCACGTCGTTCTGATAGCGGGCATACGCCAAAGGGGGGAGCGTCTTGCGGTAGGCTGCTGTCAGGAGCGCTGTCTGACCCTCGATATTCAGGAATTCTGCCTCCTCATCAGTTGCCGGAAGAAGAGTGAGCAGCTCACCCCAGTTGACCAGGTTTAGCATGGCGCTGACCGGATTTGCGGACTGCAGCGAGAGGAGGGCTGACCGCCTGAAACCGGCAGCAGCGGGTGTGAGTTCACCAAGAGCGTACTCCACGTGAGCGGTCCGGTGGGTCAGGAGACCGACACCGTAGAGATCATTGACAGCGATCCTGCTCTCCTCGGCCGGGTAGCGGCCAAGCTGGCTCCGCAGCAGGGCCGCAGCAGCAGCAGGTTCTCCGAGTTCGGACAGTATCCGGGCCAGGTACGTCTCGGCCAGTCGCTGCTCCTGGTCCGCAGTGAAACCGAATGCCGCCTGGGTGGCCGCCCCCTTGTCGAGGGACTTGGTAGCACCAAGAGAAAAGAGACCGCTGCTCCGCTGCTCCGCTGCCTTCGGCTTGGGAGGATAGAGAGAGATCAGGGCAAGCTCTTCCCGGAAACCGTCACGCCCCAGCCGGAGGAGACGCAAACGCTCCTCACCTGCAGCTGTCTGTGCCTCGCGGTACGTAGCGATGCTCGCAGAGCGGCGGTTGGCCACCAGGTTCCCGGTACTGCCGAGCCCTTTGTTCAGACGGAAGGCCGTGTCGAACTGTACGCGAGCCGGTCCGAAGCGCTCCGCCTCCAGCAGTGCCAGTCCCAGACGGTCGTGCACCCCGGCACTCGTCTCGACCAGCCGCGGCACATCTGCCAGCCCCTTTTCAACACCTTCCAGCAGCGCCTGCAGCTCGGCCCCATGCAGTGCAGCAGCTTCCCTGTTCCACGACGCAGCCTCTGCCAGCAGAGTCCGCTCCCTCACCAACAGCTGACGTAAGGTCTGGCTGAAGCTGTCCCATCCCGGAGACGGCGGGGCTTCCGGAACAGCTGTGCCGAGCTTCTCCAGTTCGGCGGTGATCAACTGCTGCTCCAGCAGTCCCTTTCCTGCCGGGGCACTCCGCTCCTTGGCTGAGAACAGTCGTTCCACGACCCGTCGTGTCAGGCGGCCAAATAGCTCCAGCGGGCGTGCAGGATCGAGCCTCCCCTCTATCAGCTGCAGTGCCCTGGTATATCCGGCGATCGGTGCTTCCTTTTCTCTCATCTGGAAGGCGACAGCAGCATAACGCTGCTGAAAGATCAGCTCGGTCTCTGAATTGTCGAATGGTATTTTTGAGGCAAGCCGGCGGCTGTAGTGACTCCAGGCAGTGGCATTGCTGCCGAGAAGCCAGGCGATGTTGCCGATATTCAGATCGAGGTTGGCACGGTTCTCCGGATTCTCCCGGGACCGGTTCAGAAGCAAGGCCCGGCGATAGAGCTGCATCGCCTTTTCCAGCCCACCCCGCTCACCGTAAACGGTTTCGGTCACCTCAGCAATGTAGCCGCGGGTCTGGGGAGGATATTCAGACTCCGGCATCCGCTCAGCAGCACGGGCGATCCGCTTGTCAGCCGCAGCAAGTCGCTCCCTTCCCGGCAGGTAGGTCTCTGTCAGACCGCTGGCATAAAGAAGCACCGGATCATCCTGATAGCCGGCAAGCAGCCTGGTGTATAAAAGTAAAAGCTCCCCTGCCTGTCCCTGTGAAGCAACAGACTTTATATAGCCTCGATGAGCCTCGATATTCCGGCCGTCATAGCGGATCAGCTCAAGAAAGATAGCCCGGGCCGCAGCCACCTCGCCGGTCCGGTACAGGCTCTCCCCTGCAGCCAGAGTCTTGCGGATGAATGCGGTACGGGCCAGATTGTAAAGCGGCGCCTCCTCGACCAGACCGGCCATCTCCTTTTCATAGAGCGCTGTTGCTTCAGAGTAGCGCTCCTCCCGGTAAAGGATTTCAGCCAGTGCAAAGCGGGCAGCGGCTGTAGGCGTAGTGAGCGGCTGAAACTTGTCGAGCACGGTCCGGTAGGCATCCTTGGCACGGGCCCATTCGTTCGCCCGGTACGCCAGATCACCGATCCGGTTCCAGACCCCCATGGCAAGACGCGGCAGTTCGGAACGGTATCGCTCAGCCAGGGCGGCGAAGCCGGACTGCTCCTTCCCGTCGGCACCGGCAACCTGATCGAGAATAACGGCAATCGATGCTTCAGCCCACTCTTCCTGATCATCATAGTCGCGAACAACCGCTACAAGAGCCGTCAGCGCCCCCTCCCCTTTTTCAAGCAGGACCAGCAGGGCCGCCCGCCGGTAGGCCGCCTCGGCACGCAGGGCTCGGGCAGCGTCCGGCACGGAAAGCGCCTCCTCAAGCAGCTCAATAGCAGCCAGGTGATCCTCTGCGCCGCTACCATGATCGACCAGGAGCCGGGCAGCATCGATCCTCGCCCGGGCCGCTGCGTCCCCCCCTTTCCCGCGGGCAGCTGCAAGCATCTCCTGCCGGACTCCATCCAGCAGTGTTTTCCGGCCGGAAGGCTCCTGCAGGAGTGTGCAGCGCTCTGCCGTCATCACCCTGATCCGGGCGATCTCAGCCAATGCTGCTTCCCGTGGAAACGTTCCATACCGTGATGAGACGACCGCATACGTCGCAGCCGCACGGAAGAGCTCGCCCCCTTTTTCAAGGAGTCCGCCAAGAGCGAGCCCTGCCAGAGCGCCCTCCCTGGTGGGCGCATTCTCCCTGGCCAAGACCCGCAAGACCGCCAGCCGGGCATGGAGAGGGTCGGGTGGCTGGCGGTTCAGGACCAGTTGTGCCAGCTCCCACTGGGAGGCGACATTCTCTTGTTCAGGGATCTCCCCGCTAGCCGGCAGTGACAGAAGCTGGCCGCCGCTCCCCTCACCGGCTATGAAGAGAAAACCCTCTCCGGTCAGGATCGGCGCCACCGCCGACAGGGTGCCTGCGGTCAGCGGGAAAACAGCCGGACGGCCGTCAGCAGCGCGAAGATCGAGATGGAGCCGGAAGATCTGACCGCCAGCACCCTTTGTGGCAGCGTCAAAGCGGGTAAAGAGGATCTTCCCGTCAGCTTCCCAGACAGGATAGAGGTCACGGTCAGGGCCGCTGGTCAGCTGTTCCAGGGCCCCGCTGCGCTCATTCCAGAGCCAGAGGTCCCCTCCGGGATCATCCTTGCGGGAGACCAGCACCCACCTGACCCCATCCGGCGCAGGCGCGGCAAAGCCGGCATCCATTCCGAGCGGCAGCAGACGGCTTTTGCCGCTGGCATAGTCGAGACAGACCAACTCAAGTATCTGCGATCCGGGCGTCTGTCGCTGATAGACAAGTGCCGTGCCATCTACCGTGAAAACCGGAGCATCATCACCCGCCTCCTGACCGGTAAGACGGCGCGGCTCCCTGTCACCGGCAGTCAGATCGAACAACCAGATATCACCCTTTACATCATCCCTGGCATCGACAAATGCCAACCTGCTGCCGTCACGGTTAAAAGCCGGCGCCGCTATCCGCACCGGACTGGACCAGAGGAGCCGGGGAAGAGCGTCTGCATCTCCGCTCTTATGGAGCCAGAGTTCGTCTCCGTTATCGCCTTTTTCTACCGTCGCGATCCATCTGCCGTCTGCTGAACGGGCCGCATAGACCACTGAGCGTGCCGTGAAGACGGCCGGACGGGGGACGATCTCGGGACGAGAACGGGGCGCCGGCCTCGGCACTACAGGAGCAAGGAGTTCCTCCCCCAGCGGGGTGGCGGATGTCGTCCCGACGCTTCCCAGAAGGAGGAGAGCTACCAGGAGAGGTCTTTTCCAAACCGCTCCAAACCGGAACCCCTCCCCGGCCCTCCCCTTGTCAAGGGAGGGTGTCTTTAGTCCCCCCCTGATAAGTACCCTCTGGGGCATAAAGGGGGCAAGGGGGGTTAGAGGTTGCTTTTCCTTTCTCATTGCACGCCCCATCTGCCGTCATCAGCCTGCACCTTGCTGCCCGGCGCGCTGTTCTGCCGGTTGATCCGTGAAAAGACCTTCCGGATGATTGGCAGGTCTTTGGCCGTGAAATTCTCGTTGGTCTGCACCACCCGCTGCACCAGGACTTCACGGGACTGGTTCACCTCTTCGATCACCTGACGAAACTCTTCCTCGTTATAAAGGGTTGCGAAGGATTTCAGATCAGGGGGGAGACTTTTCGGGATATCCCGTGGAAACGGGGTGATCAGCCCCTCCCGGTTCTCGCCGACCCAGCCGAGCCTTTTGAACGATTCCAGATCGTCAGCATGAAACGAGATCGTCTCAAGCGCCCGGGTCGCATCCTGCTGTTCAGGCGACCTTTGCGGTTTGGCCTCGATCTTGCCGGTCGGCGATACACCACGCACCGAAGCGACCAGGAGCAGCTCCTCGCTCAACCGGTTATAGGTACCGAGCACCTGGTTTTCCAGCGACGTCCGCTCACTGACCACGTTGACATCGACCTTGGCAAGGGTACAGCCGCCGAGCAGCAGAGTGACGAGTACACAGATAGTCCTACAAAAACTATTCATAATAGCTCCGAATTCGTTGCAATTGGTGGGTAACAACAGGCTGATATGCGAGGGTTGATTTTAGCACTCAAATCATCATACACACCCGCAATGTTCTCCATGACCTCGGCATTTGTATAGCGAAGGACTGAAAAACCAAGTGCTTCGAGCGTCTTCGTCCGTTCAGCATCATATTCGACCGATTCTGCATGACTTTCCCCGTCGATTTCAATAACCAGTCGCAGTTCGGAACAGTAGAAATCTACGATATAGTTGGCAATCGGCTTTTGACGAAGGAATTTGTAACTGGCGAACTGCCTCATACGCAATATTTCGTTCCAGACTTTGCTTTCGGCCTTTGTGGGATTGCTACGGTTTTCACGAGCAAGTAGAGTAAGGTTCTTGTTGTAGGGGAGAAAAGCAGCTCCTAAAGCAAACCCCTCCCCGGCCCTCCCCTTGTCAGGGGAGGGTGATGGACTTGGTTCAAGTCCCCCCCTGATAAGGGGGGCTAGGGGGGTTAGCTTTTCACTATTCATGTCCCCTCCTGACTAATTCGACCTTCCCCTTCGCACCTACGATCAGGGTATCTGCCCGGGCAAGATCCAGCAGTTTGCGGAACGAGGTAATCCCTGCAAGGGCTCTGGCCATCTGCTTCTGGATCGGCAGCTCAGACAGCCTTAACCGCTCCACTTTCGGCAGGGAGATCGTCACCCCTTTCACTTTCACCTCTCCGTCAAGGCTGAACGCCCCGTCCAGTGTACCCGCCCGCAGAACCTGCAGAGTGCCGTAGCGCAGCTGTTTTCGCTGGGCGACTATCTGTTCGTTCCGTTCATTGGGATCAAGACCGAAGAGTGCCCGTTCAAGGGTATTCGCGCCGATCTTGCGCAGATTCAGCCGCATCCTGAACCCTTCCAGCAGTTCGCGTTGCCCGGTCTGCAGTGGAGCGTCGAAGGAGATCTCGCCGGTGATCCCGGTATCCTGATCTGTTTTAGTGCTTTTATTCCGGATATCCGGGGAGAGCAGAAGAAAAGTCTCCAGATTAGTGAAAGAGCAGGCTGCGGATACGCTCGGTATCTCGGGTTTCAGATCTATCATGCTGCGCAGCCGTATGGTCCCTCCCAGGAGCTCACCCTGGAAGAAACCCAGCCCCATCTCTTCCGGAGTCAGCAGCAGATCCCCTTCGAGTGAAGTCAGTTCCAGTGTAGTGTCACCGCTTCTGGTGACAAGCTTCCTGATCGAGAATTTCCGACTGCCGCTCCCCTGTCCCCGCAGGTCCTCTCTGACCCGGCTGATGATCTCGGTTGTCCCGGCTGCTGAAAATGACTCAGGCAGAGGGTGCACCAGTGATACCGAGAGCGGAGACCAGTCAACGGCCTCACCTTTGGCCAGGAGATACGTCCGGTCGATAAGGATGTCGGCATTCACCCCTTCCACTTTCGTGGCATTCGCCATCCTGACCCCGAAATCACGGGTCGCTGCAGTCGCCCTCACCTTCAGGTCGCGACCGGCAGCAAGATCGAGTCGGACCCCGGCACGGCTCTCACCGGACAGTTCTGCCCCACCGGGGACCGGTGTCGGCAAAGAAGGGAAACGGGCTTCGATATCGGCCGTCACGACAGCATCAAGCTTCTGCAGCAGGACCGCTGCGGTTATGGTCTCCGGCTTTTCCAGCAGCATCCCGATCCGGCTGATCGTGGCATCCGCCTTCTGGACAACCCCGAACGGCTCTGCGCGAAGTTCCTCGTGCAGCTTCAGACTCTGCCAATCTGCAAGCTCGCCGCTGAAGGCAAGTGAACCGCTCTGCGCCGGCAGCTTCCCGGAAGCTCCGGAGAGCCCGCCCAGCCCGGCAAAGGCGAAAGCACCTTCAAGGGTTATCTTCCCGCTTCTCCCTGGAAGAACAATCCGCAAAGGCTTCGACGTATGCAGATCAGCGAGGGTCATAAGGCCGCTCTTCAGTGGCCAGCTGATAGCACGGCTGTTCAGCTCTACAGAAATCCCGGCGCGATCGACCATTGTTGCTGCGGCTCTGGCTCCGACCAGGGGATTCTTGTTTTTAGGGAGCGGCGGCTGCACTGTCGGCGCTGCCAGACTCCATGACAGAGAGGCGCTGCCGCCTGCAGCAGCACCTTTCGGGAGAAACGGTGCGGCCAACGGGAGGATGCGGTCCAGATCCAGCCTGACCGTGCCATCGGTGACAGCAAGCTGCGGTGTACCGGCCAACAGGGCTCCGGTCGCCGAAAGCTGCAGGAAATCACCCCCGCTTATGGTGCAGGCGGCACGCTCGATAACCAGCTGAGCACCTTTGGCTGCTGACAGCCGAATACCGGAAGCATTCACAACCGCAGTCAGCGGCAGCGGTTTAAGCTGTTTGCCGGAGGCGGTCGCCTGAACGGCAGCTGCGGAAACCTTCAGCTCCGGCAGCGTCACTTCGATCACCCCGCTCTCTTTTGCCGTGATCAGGGCAGTCAGCTGCTGATGCAGGGTAGCGATAGACAGTTTCTTATCAACACTTACCCGACCCAGGTCCAGCGACTGTTTCAGATCGACATTGGCAGTGACCTTGCGCGGCGATTTGCTCTTCAGATCCAGATCGGTAATCGTCAGTTGCAGGCCCCCCTTCAGCCCTTCGGCAACAAGAGGCTGCGCCCCACTCAGAGTGCAGCGCTGCACTGCATAGGAGAGCGCAGCATCGACCCGAGTCGGTTTCCGGGACTCAAGCGGGACCGTTGCCCGGTCAATGGAGAGATCGACCCCGTCAACAATGACTCCCCCCTTGGCCAGGACAACTCTGAGACGGGGGACCGTCATAGCGAGCTTCTCAAGTTTGATCTCACCCCGGTTTTTTCGCCCGGACAGCTTTGCAGAGAGCTGCTGCAGGGTCACCTCCCCGGTCATCTCCCTGACCGGGAAATCTTTTGGCAACAGCGGTCCGGCGGCCTCAAGCGCCTTCTTCAGATCGACCCTGACCGGACCAAGCCGCGCTGTCAGATCGCGATCCTTTCCGGACGGCCGGTCAACGGTCGCCTCCCACGCTGCCTCCAGGAATCTGCCGAACCGTGCACTCCCTTCGGTAAAGCGGACCTGCTGCTTCTGCCGGTCGGAAACTATCTTTTGCTGCAGATTCAGATCCAACGGGCCGACCCGACCCTGTCGCAGACGTCCGCCGCTCAGGGCGACCCGTGAGCCGACCAGCTCCAACCCGGCATGAAGGTTTTGCTCAGTATCGACCCGTGCTTTCAGATCGAGCAGCATCTCCCCCGACACCTTCGGCGTTGTTGTTGTCAAAAACGGACCGGCAGCTGCCATGATCCGGGGGAGATCCAGCCTGGCCTTGACTGCGACCCCTTCCGGCTCCTGAAGCCCCCCCTTTATTGTCAGGGATGTGCCGGGGAGATCCGCTTTGAAGGAGACCTCTGCAGCAGCCGGATGAATATGCCGGGCAGTGGAGACGAGGTGACGCAGGTCACCGGAAAAGGAGAGCTCCTCAAACGGATGACCGTCGACGCTCAGTTTGCCATGGAGTTCCGTAATGATCGGCTTGTCTGCCAACGATGGCATGGCAAAACGGAATGCAAGATCGCCCAGTTTCAGGCTTCTGCCGGACTTCGGATCCCGGTAAGCAAGGTTGACCGGCTCTACTGCGATTGTCACCCCCAGATCTAGCGGCAGAGGCCAGTCCATCCTTTCGAATTTCTGCAAACCCTCCGCAATAGCGGTCAGCGGCTCCTTGTACGGCTTGGGCGGAGCGGGCGGCCCGGGAGCTGCTTCTGCTGAAATGGTACGGCAGCGCAGGGCAAGGTCTACCCGGAGACGGCCATTCTTGAATCCGATATCCGGCAGCAGGGTCATCTCGTCCATGGAGAGAGTCAGCAAAGGTGCAGGTCCGGGGCCAAGAGCGAACCCTTTCAGATCCAGACCTCTTGACCAGGAGATGTTCAGTCTTGCCCAGGTCACCTGGCGTTTGAGCGACTTCGAAAGTGAACTGCGGATATACGTCTGGGCTGCATCAGCGGAAAGGATCGTTGGCATATATGCAATAAAAACGATAACTGCCAGCAACGTCGCAAGGGAGGTCAGCGCGCTGATCAGCAATAATCGTTTAAGGTGTATGGAGGAGAAGCGTTGTTTTGTTCGCTGAAGCATGGTGGTGGTCCGATATTTTTGGGTAACAATACCATACGGGAAGATGATTTCCAAATGACTCCGTCATCAGAATGACCGCCTGGTTGAATCAGTGACAAAAAAAGCGCCCCGGCCGGGGAGTGCTGGAAGACCTGCCCGAGCACAACGAACTCCTGCCCCTTTGCAAGATCGAGCAGAAGGGCCGAAGTGCCGACACCGAAATCAGCCCTCCCTGAAGCGACATCCTTTTCGACCTCGGCAGTCGGGCCACCTTCCTTTATGGTCACATCCAGACCGGTCGCGCGGTAGAAGCCCTTTTCCTGCGCCATATAGTAACCGGCAAACTGGAAATGATGCAGCCATTTAAGCTGGAGTGTGGCCTTTTCCAGAGCATGGGCGTTTGGTGCTGCCAGCATAAGTATCGCTGATGACCAAAATACCGCTGCCAGACGACGAATACATGGAAATCCGGATGCCATATGGAAATCTCCTTCGAGTGCCTTTTATTATAACGCATAAATGCTGCGCCTCAAGATGGTGTCAGAACAAATCTTCAGAGCAGCAGAATAAAAAGGGCACTCCCCGTGAAGGAGTGCCCTTTCAAACCGCTGCGAGTGAGAATGTTGCGTTAGATCAAGGTAGCCAGTGAAGTTGCCTCCTGGACCGTCGATTTTTCGTCCTGAGCAGGCGCCGGTGTGGAGCGGGCGGAGGCGTAGCAGCGCTACGCCGCACAACTGCTACGCACCGGCAACGAACGCAGGGCGGAAAAGCGGCGGGACATCAGCGCATCATCTCGAAGAACCTCTCTTCGCACGTCTCATCCTTAATATCAATAAACTTGTTGCAGATCTCGGTGACCATGTTGATAACCCCCTGGTAACCGATAATCGGGTAGCGGTGCTTGTTGACCCGGTCGAAGATCGGGAAACCGAAGCGGAAGAGCGGGATACCGGCGTCGCGGCAGGCGAACTTGCCGTGGGTGTCGCCGATCATGGCATCAACGCGATCGGTCATGACCAGGCTGCGCATGTGCCAGAGGTCCTTGCCCATGTAGATTTTGCAGCCGGCGCCGTACATGGAGGCGTCGAGCAGTGCCTGGATTTCCTTCTCAACCTTCTTACTCCCCTTGCTGCAGAGGATATGATACGGGATGGCCCCCATCTCCAGGAGGAAGGAGACGTAACCGATCAACTGGTCCGGGTCGCCGTAGAGAGCAAATTTCTTGCCGTGCATGTACTGATGGGAGTCGGTCATTGCATCCACCGCCCTGCCCCGCTCGTTCTTGATGCTTTCCGGGACCGGTTTGCCGGAGAGTTCGGAGATCTTCTTGATAAGCTCGTCGGTCTTGGCAATGCCCAGCGGCATGGGTATGGCAGCATGCTTGCCGGAGTAGTTGTCCTTCAGCCAGGCAAAGGTCTTGGCTCCTGAGTAGGGGCCGAGGCTTAGCGTAGCCTTGCCGTTGATGGAGTCCGCGGCGTCATCAAGCTTTGTACCGCCCGGATAGGTATGATAGGAGCCGTCACAGGGGGAGTCGAACACGTCGGAGATGTCGCCCAGGATCGTCAGCGGCACGCCGAACTCGGCAAAGAGCCGCTTGTATTCGCGGAAGTTGCCGGTGTTGGCGTCGAAGCCGGGGATCAGATTGACCTTGCCGGTACAGCGCCCCTCCACCTTCTTCCCTTCGGTCAGGGTATGGAGGATGGAGTTCAGCATGGCGTCGTAGCCGTGGATGTGGGAGCCGTTGAAGCTCGGTGTATTGGCAAACGGTACCGGCATCCCCTCCGGAATGATCCCCTTGTTGCGTGCGTTCTT
Source organism: Geobacter sp. (assembly GCA_009886125.1). GTDB lineage: Bacteria > Desulfobacterota > Desulfuromonadia > Geobacterales > DSM-12255 > VEOV01. The sequence goes on from VFJK01000052.1 coordinate 15,077, forward strand.
GAGGAAAGCCACCAGGTCGTCGCCGATGATCTCCGGCATGCAGGAGGTGAAGATCGAGACCATCTTCGGTTTGTATATGGCAATGGCGTTTTCCAGGCCTTCATGGAGGTTGTTCTGGCCGCCGAACACCGCGCCGTCTTCAGTCATGGAGTCGGACACTGCCGGCGCCGGATCGCGAAAGTGACGGTTCAGGGTGGAGCGGTAGTAGGAAGCACAGCCCTGGGAACCGTGGACAAAGGGAAGCGATCCTTCAAAGGCATGGGCCACCAGTTCGGCCCCGAGAGGCTGACAGGTATGCGGTGGGGCGATCACTAAGGCCTCGCGCTTGAAGTTCAGCTCCTTGTACTCTTCAGTGTTGATCCAGGCGGCAACCCGCTCTTTTTCAGCTTCGGTAGTTTCGGTTACATATTTGACAGCAGCTTCTGCGCTCATGATTGACTCCTCTCCGGATACTAATCCGTATCACGGTAGATTATTGTTTTTTGCAAACCGCACCACCCCTAGCCCCTCCTCAGCAAGGAGGGGAACTAACACCCCCCCTCCTGGTTCAGGAGGGGGCTGGGGGGTGGTTAAAACGGACTTTCCACCAGTTTCCATGTGGGGCTATTCACCGCCATATCGATATCTCTGGCAAACACCGAAAACCCCTGATAGCCATGATAAGGCCCCGAATAATCCCAGCTGTGCATCTGTCGGAACGGGATCCCCATCTTCTGGAACACGTATTTCTCTTTGATGCCGGAACCGATAAGATCGGGCTTCAGGGCATGGGCAAATTTCTCGAACTCATACTCGGACGGATCGTCGTACACAACCGTAGCATCCGGCATCTCAGGTGAGGTACGCTCATAATCGTCGTTATGGGCAAATTCGTAACCGGAACCGACGCACTCCATTCCCAGATCCTCATAGGCGCCGATAGTATGGCGCGGGCGGAGGCCCCCGACCAGCAGCATCACTTTTTTTCCTTCCAGACGTGGTCGGTACTCGTCAACGATCGCCTGCATGATCGGGTCATACTTGGCAATGGCCTGCTCCACCTTGTCCTGGATGTTCTGGTCGAAACGCTCGCCGATGGCACGGAGACTCTCCCGGATCTTGGTCGGGCCGAAGAAGTTGAACTCCAGCCAGGGGATGCCGAACTTCTCTTCCATCACCTTGCACATGTAGTTCATGGAGCGGTAGCAGTGGATCAGGTTCAGCTTCACTGTATGGGTGGCAGCAATTTTTTCCAGCTCGCCGTCTCCGGTCCAGACCGACTTTACATTGAGGCCGATCTCCTCCAGCAGAGCCTTGGCCGACCAGACGTCGCCGCCGATGTTGTAGTCGCCTATCAGGGAGATGTCATACGGCGTCTCCGGCTCGGAAAATTCGCGGGTACCAATGATATAGTCGCGGATGGTGTCGTTGGAGATATGGTGACCCAGCGACTGGGACACACCGCGGAACCCCTCACAGTTGCAGGGGATGATCGGGAGATCCAGATCCTTGGCCGCCTGGCGGGAGGTCTGATTTATATCGTCGCCGATGAGCCCGACCGGGCACTCGGACAGGACCGAAATCCCCTTGGCCAGCGGAAAGAGCTCTTTCGCCTCGATCAACAGCTGCTTCAGCTTCTTGTCGCCGCCGTAGACAATATCTTTCTCCTGAAAATCGGAGGTGAACTGCATGGCGAACTGATCGACACCCAGCTTACCGGTCATCAGGTTACGCCGCGTACCCCATGAGTACCAGCCGCAGCCGACCGGACCGTGGGAGACGTGAACCATGTCGCGGATCGGCCCCCAGACCACCCCTTTGGCGCCGGCATAGGCACAACCACGGGCTGACATGACACCGGGGACAGTCTTCTTGTTCGACTTGACCGCAGCACAGCCGGAAGCCTGATCATTGGCGCCCAGGTGCGGCGCCCGTTTCTTCTTCGCTTTCTCGGGATAGACCTCAAGAGTTTTGGCAATCAACTCTTCGGTCGACTCTTTAGTTATTCCTTCTATTTTCTTTATAGGATGTGACATAAATCTCTCCTGTCAGCGCAGTTCAAGCGCTTTTCGTTTTATCCACACTGGCGAACGATTTTGATGCCAGGTCGGTGTCGGCCAAGGGGAGCCGCGGAGGTGTAGCAGCGCTACGCCGCACAAGGACTCCCCGAAGGGCGGCGCCGAGATGGCGCAAAAGCGTTTGTCATCAAGCTGCAGCTTCAGCTACGCCGACGACGCTCTCATCCTCCGCTTCCATAATCCCGAACTCCATCAAGAGATCCTCCAGCTCTTCCATCTCCAGCGGAGTCGGAATCACCAGCATCTTGTTGTTAAGGATCTTCTCGGCAAGGTTGCGGTACTCCTGAGCCTGGGGATGCTCGGGGGAATACTCGATAACGGTCATGCGGCGCATCTCGGCTCTCTGGACCTGATTGTCACGGGGTACGAAGTGGATCATCTGCGTGCCGAGTTTTGCTGCCAGGGCGCTGACCAGTTCGAACTCCTTGTCAGTTTTACGAGCGTTACAGATGAGACCGGCCAGGCGGACCTTGCCGGAGGTGGCGTATTTGAGGATACCCTTGGCGATATTGTTGGCAGCGTACATGGCCATCATCTCGCCGGAACAGACAATGTAGATCTCCTCGGCCTTGCCTTCGCGGATCGGCATGGCAAACCCGCCGCAGACAACGTCACCGAGAACGTCGTAGAACACGAAATCGAGATCATCGGTATAAGCGCCGTTCTCTTCGAGGAAGTTGATGGCAGTGATGACACCGCGGCCGGCACAGCCGACACCCGGCTCAGGACCGCCGGACTCGACGCATTTGGTATCGCCATAGCCGACCTTCATGACATCTTCGAGTTCCAGGTCCTCGACGGTTCCAAGCTCCCGCACCAGGTCCATAACCGTATTCTGTGCCTTGGCATGGAGGATGAGACGGGTGGAATCCGCCTTAGGGTCGCAGCCGACGATCATGACCTTCTTGCCGAGGTAGGCCAATCCGGCCACCGTATTCTGTGTTGTGGTTGACTTGCCGATACCGCCTTTACCGTAAATAGCTATCTGTCTCATGGTGTTCTCCTTTTGCGGCCACATATCCGTGGACCACCGTTGATTTTGAGGGGCAACAAAAAAGGCGCCCCATTCGTGTGAAATGGTTGGCGCCTTTGCCAGGACAGAACGTGTTTGTCATTCATCGTGCCACGTGCTGCTTGATTCTAATTAAAGCATTTGCCGTGCCAACATGGTTTTATCTTGTGATTACTGATAGTTGCAATTTAGTACTGGGAAAACCAGAGGTCTTGAGGGTGTTTATCAGGAAGGTGGTGCGCCAACTGAGCAGGCAGTTGCCGCACAATTAATCAGCCGGGGAGGATTCGAAATGCTGAAGCTTTAATCGCAGCGAAGATTGTACTACCAGTCGTTATGCCCAACTCGTCAACAGCATCCTGGACCACCTCGGCGATCAGCGTAGTACCGGCGCAGTCGAGCTCTACGCCGATTTTCCGCCCCGATCTGAACAGTGAGCGGACAGTGCATTGAAGGAGATTGCGGGCACTGATCGCTTCAGGGTGCTGCTTGAAGAGGATGATGTCCTTGGAGGAGAGTTCTGCCATGGATTCGTCACGCTCCGCATCGACTGACAGCAGCAGTCGTGAAGCGCCCCAGGGATAGGCAAAAAGCCCGTTCAGCTGAGAGGGACGTCCCAGTTTCAGCAGATTGATGTAGCCAACCTGGCTCTGTCCCATTCGACTTCTGGCCAACTGCTCGCTGGTAGCCTGCTCGACCATGCACCCCTTTTCAAAAACCAGCACACTGTCGGTCATTAGCCTCATCTCCAGCAAGGAGTGGGAGATAAAAAGATACGGGATGCCGAAATGTTCGCTGACACTTTTCAGATAGGGGATGATCTGGAAACGAAGGGAGTCATCCAGAGCAGACAGCGGCTCATCCATCAGCAGCAGACGCGGATTGGCCAGAATGGCGCGCCCCAGGGCGACACGCTGTTTTTCACCGCCGGACAGGTTTGTGACACCACGTTCCAGGAGGCCTTCAAGTTTCAGCACTGCCGCCAGTGCATCAAAATCGATTGTCCGGAATTTCGCCGGACAGCGTTTATAGCCGTAAAGCAGATTGTTTTTGACATTCAGATGCGGAAAGAGGCAGTGCTGCTGGAAGACCATGGCGATCCGCCGCTGCTCGGGAGGCAGATTGATACGCATTTTGCTGCTGAAAAGGCACTCTCCGTCGAGAACGATCTCGCCGCTGTCCGGCTCCAGCAGGCCTGCCAGGATACTGACCAGAGTCGATTTGCCGCTTCCCGAAATACCGAAGACACCGATCCGGTCTCCACTGACCGTGAAATCAGTGGAGAGGTTAAATTCACCAAAGCGCTTCTCTGCTGTCAGGGAAAGTTGCATATCAGTCCCTCCGGGCCGTTTTTCTGGCCATCAGCTCATGCACGAAAAGGACGATGACGGAGATGACCACCGAGACCAGGCAGAGAGACAGGGCCATCTTCTCGCTGGTGGGGGAACTGGCATACTCATAGATGGCCAGCGGGATGGTCTGGGTTACGCCGGGAATGTTACCGGCAACGATAATGGTCGCGCCGAACTCCCCCAGACTGCGGGCGAACATCAGGGAAGAACCGGCGATCAGGCCGGGACCGGAGAGCGGCAGGATCACCGTCAGCAGGGTGTCGTACCAGCGCGCTCCGAGAGTCCGGGAAGCATTGATCAGTTGGGGATCGATAGTCTCCATGCCAATGCGCAGTGAGCGCACCAGCAGAGGGAAGCCGACCACGGCAGAAGCGATCACTGCAGCCTTGAGGGTGAAGATGATCCGGAAACCGGCTTCATTCAACAGCGAACCGAGCCAGCCATGTTTTCCCAGCAGCAGCAGCAGGAAATAGCCGACCACCACCGGCGGCAGGGTCAGCGGCAGATTTACGAGCACTTCCAGCACGATCTTGCCGCGAAACCTGACAAAGGTGATCAGATAGGCGACGGCGAAACCGAGCGGAAGCGACAGCAGGGTCGCAGCGACCGAGACCTGCAGTGAAAGCCTGATGGCATCGTAATCTGTTGAAGATAAAGGTGTCATAATTTGCCTTACATTGTCACAGTCAAACTAACCCCCCTCAATCCCCCTTTATCAGGGGGGAAGCCTTAAGCCTCCCTTGATAAGGGGAGGTTTGGAGGGGTTAGTTATCGAACTGCAAACCCGAATTTCGACAGTAACGTTTTTGCCTCATCACCGTGAAGATAGGTGAAGAAGGCCGCCGCATCCCTGTTTTTTGCCCCTGCCACCGTAAGTGCCATGGGGTAGGTCACCCGCGGATAGAGTTCCTTCGGAACAGTAAAGAGAATCTTTGCCTGCTTTGCCAGAAGCGCGTCAGTCTTATAGACAAAGGCACCATCAACTTCGCCCCGCTCGGCATACATCAGGCATTCACGCACATCTTTGGCATAGACCAGTTTTTTTTCCAGCTGTTTGTCGATTCCGGCTTTTTTAAAAGCCTCCATGGCATACTCTCCGGCAGGAACACTTTTAGGGCTGCCAATGGCAATCGTGTCCAGCTTTACCAGATCCTGCATCGAAGCTGCCTTGCCGGGCGCTCCGGCAAAGACAAGGGTGTTGTAGGTAAAGGTGCCGACGCTGGAGGTATCCACCAGTTTCTTGTTCTTCGCGTAATCCATCCACTCAAGATTTGCAGTAATGAATATATCAGACGGAGCGCCGCTTTCGATCTGCTTGGCCAGCGCCCCGGATGCGCCGTAGTTCTTGAGAAACTTCACACCGGAATTTTTCTTGGCAAAGCTGTCGGAGAGCTCGTTGATGACCTCTTTAAGGCTGGCGGCGACGGAAAGGTTGATATTATCAGCCAGTGCAGACGTCGCCAGAGCGACAAGACAAAAAAGGTGGATGATTATCTTAGATAGACATTTCAAGAACGTTCTCCTTGGGCTACACCTATTCACACATTAACCAGTGTCCCCAGCCTTTTCAATACGGTCGTCAGTGCCTTTTTAGGCAAGTTGCAGGCAAACTCGGCTTTCCGGGCCTTCCAGTCGAGACTTTTCACTTGATCGCTCAGAATAACCCCGCTCACTGCCAACCCTTGCGGAATCACGACTTCAAACGGGTAGCCCTTGATCTGGCTTGTTACCGGACAAAATATCGCAAGCCCGACTTTGCCGTTATATGCCTTGGGTGACAGCACCAGTGCCGGACGTCTGCCAGCCTGCTCGTGACCTGCCTGTGGAGTAAAAGTAAGCCAGACGATATCTCCCCGCTCCGGGACATACTGAAGCTCCGCGGCTACCATATCTCATTACCGACCACTGCTCCGGTTGTCACTTCATGGTGGCAGTTGAAATCCGTAACACCTGCCAACAACATATCCAGAGTCGGCTCTTCAGTTTCAATCAGCGTGATAACCAGCTTTCCCTTTACCTCGGAAAGATCGACCCTGCTTCCCGGCTGAATTTTTGATTTTTTGGCATATGCGCTCGGAATCCTTAAAGCCAGGCTATGTCCCCATTTCTGAACTTTTGCTTCCATTTATACCTCCATATATGTATCTACAAAGAAGATACATTGTGCTCAGAAGAAAAGCAACTGTTCTCGTGCCTGCAACACGCTATCAAGAGCTTTTTCAAAAACATTATAAAGTTATCTCGGAGTTCGGCGTCAGCTTCACCGACAGCAGAAAATTTCTCATCAACTGCCTGATCGTTGCATGAAAACTCTCTTCCACGGCTTTGAATCCGGCCACGAGCGCTTCGGTTCCGGCTGCCATGGATTTGTCCCAGGCAGACCAGGTTCGAATGATCTCCTCTGTCGCCTCCGGGTGGAATTGAACCCCCCAGGCACACTCCCCGATTCGAAAAGCCTGGTGCGGACAAGCCGGTGAAGATGCCAACAGTGTCGCGCCTTCAGGAATATCGAAACTGTCATGGTGCCACTGGAGGGTCGTGAACTCCGGCGGTATATCCCTGAAGAGCAGGTCGCGGCAGCCGTTGTCCGTCAGTGAGACCGAAAAAATGCCGATCTCATCCCAACGTGATGAAACCACTTTCGCGCCAAGAGCCGCCGCAAGCAGCTGCCCGCCGAGACAGATTCCCAGATAGGGAACTCCCGCATCCACAACCCGGCGGATTAGGCCCTTGAGATCCGTCAGGAACGGATGTTTGTGATCGTCATTGGCGCTCATGGAACCGCCGAGGACTATCAGTGCGGAAATATCCCCAACCTGCGGCAGCTTGCCGTCACGGTATGGGTGATGGATAAGATAGGGAGCGGTGAGATGTTCGACTACAGACCCTGGCGGCACTTCAGGATCGTTCTGGATGATGTGCAGCACGCTTGCTCCTTCCTGGTTCAGAATATTCGTTAGACGTGTATGCAGGTTTACAGCATTTTCAGGGTTATTGAGTCATTCGTCAACTACTGCTGGCTGATGACAATAAATCTACTGTCAAACCATGGCGAAAGAAGCGGCTGCACGTCTTTCCAGGAGAGCCCTCCGCCACCGATAACTCCCGGGCCGGAGAGCTCCCATATGTCTCCTGTCACCTCTAGCACTCTACCCTTCATGCTGCCTTGGGAAGGGGTTCATTTCCCTTGTATATCGCCATAAGTTCCCTGTTGGTAAGATCCCGCTTGCGTCTGCATGCCATGGCCCGCGTAAGCTCCAGCATTGACTCCGCCGCTCCCCTGCCGATGGTGACCCCCATGCTGCGGTAGCGCTCGATCAGGCCGCTGGTGCCGGAGTGCTTGCCGACGACGATGCTCCGTTCAAGCCCGACTTCAGCCGGGTCGAAACCTTCATAATTATGCGGATCCTTGATGACACCATCAGCATGAAGGCCCGATTCATGGGCAAAGACCAGTTCCCCGACCACCGGCTTGGAGACAGACACCGGCCGGTGCGACGCCTTGGCAACGAAAAGCGACATCTCGCGGAAACGATGGGTATCGATGCCCGTCTCGATACCGCAGGCATGCTTCAATCCCATCACCACCTCTTCCAGTGCAGCATTGCCGGCCCTCTCTCCCAGTCCGTTGATGGTCGTGTTGACGAATTTCGCCCCGGCGCGGATACCGGCTATCGCGTTTGCCGTTGCCATACCGAGATCGTTATGCGTATGGACTTCGATCTCCAGCTCCGGGACCGCGATTCTCAGGAAGGCTATCTTGTCATACATCGTGAACGGATCCATGATGCCGAGGGTGTCACAGAAGCGGAAGCGATCTCCCCCCATCTCACGAGTGATCTCCATCAGCTCCACCAGAAAGGTGAGATCAGCGCGGCTGGAATCCTCCCCGCCGACTGAGACATAAAGATCGTGCTTCTTGGCAAAACCGAGCGCCACCTTCAACTGTTCCTTGACCGCTTCACGATCTTTTCGCAGTTTATGGACTATCATCTGATCGGATACGGAGAGAGAAATGTCTACAGCCTGGACACCACAGGCGATACTTGCCTCAATTTCAGGCACCAGTGCCCGGTTCCAGGTTATGAGCCGGGCATTAAGGCCGAGCTTTACCAGCGCCTTGATACCAGCCTGTTCATCCTCCCCCATAGCGGGAATACCGCATTCGATCTCCTGAATGCCTATGGAATCGAGCATCCTCGCAATTTCAATTTTCTCCCTCAGTGAGAAGACTACACCGGCGGTCTGTTCCCCATCACGCAGGGTGGTATCGTCTATAATCACTGAATCGGCCATGTGACACCTCCAAAAAACAGAAAACCCCGGAGATTTCTCTCCGGGGCGCCTTTGCCCGGGATTGAGTATGGTTACCGTCTCATTAAGCATAAGTCATGCCCGAAGGAAATCATGCAGGTAGAAGCTTGACACTATCCAGGTTAAGGAGTATCTAATTTACGTTCATTTCATACCTTTTTCAGCCAGAACCGGACTTCGATAGTTATTTTAGACTGAAAGGCGGGCTCTATGTCACCGGACAAAAAGAAACTGCTCGGCGATCTGCTGCTTGAAAAGAAGGTTATCAACCTGAAGGACGCAGAGGATGCACTTGCAGAAAATGAAGAGATCGGACTGCTGCTCGGCAGCATCCTGGTGGAGCAGAAGATCATTTCCGACCTACAGCTTGAAGAGGCCCTGGAAGATCAGAAGCTTAAGGGCAACCTGAAACTGGGCGAGATCCTGGTCGCACGAGGGGTCGCCACCCAGAACGATATCATGAGAGCCTTCTCGATCCAGCTGCAGCAGCAGTTGGAAGGAAAGCCGGTCAAGCCGGCCTCTTCCCGCTTCACCCTGATGAACCGCCTGAAAGATGCCCGGATCTCGATCCGTCTCAAGCTGGCCCTCCTGATAACGCTCCTGATCATATTCATAATGTCCTGCGCCAGCATCTTCTTTTACCGGAGCCAGAAAGAGGAGTTCGTCAACCAGATGACCCGTTTCGGCTCGGCCATATCCGCCAACCTTTCTCATAACAGCTCGGTCCCGCTCCTGGAAAACGACGAAGCATCCCTGCATATTCTTCTGGAAGAGGTGTCGAAGGTACAAGACATCGACTATGTCATGGTGCTGGACAAGCAGGGCAAGATCAAAGCCCACTCCGATATCAGCAAAATAGATCTCCAATATCAGCAGATACCCAATCCCGTCCTGATTTCCAGAAGCGACACCCTGGAGATCGTCAGGTCCAGAGACGGAAAACATGAGGTGCTGGATTTCACGACCCCGGTCCGGTTCAATCAGGTGCCGCTCGGGACGATACATGTCGGCGTTTCTCTTGAAAGCCTCCGCAAGAAAATCAATCAGACGGCACTTTTCGCCATCCTCCTCACTTCGGTCCTGATCATCACAGGCGTAGGAGTGTCGCTCTCCATCAGCACCCAGTTTTCCCGACCGATCTTCAACCTGGTGCGCGGTACGAACGAGATCAAGAACGGCAACTTTTCCTACAGGACGCAGCGGCTCCAGAACGATGAGCTGGGGGATCTCTCCCTCGCCTTTAACGACATGGCTGAAGGCCTGCGCAAGAAAGAGGTGATTCAGGATGCATTCGGCAAGTATGTCAATCCTGAAATTGTCGAGATGATCCTGAAAAACCCTGATGACCAGTGGTTTCAGGGGAGAAAGATCCCCCTCACGGTTATGTTCACAGACATTCGAGGATTTACCTCTTTCTCGGAAAAGTCGACTCCGGAAGAGGTTGTCACACTTTTGAACGATCATTTCACCATGGCCACCGAGATAATCCTTCATCACGGCGGGCATGTCGACAAATTCATCGGGGATGCGGTCCTGGCTGTATTCGGCGCACTGATGGAGTATGATGACCATGCAGAGAGAGCTGTAAGGGCGGCGGTGGCACTGCAGGATGCGATGAGAGCGGAAGGGACCGTTCTCGGCGACGGCACCCTGCTCGGCATAGGTATCGGGATCAATACCGGCGAGGCTATCGCAGGGAATATCGGTTCCCAGAAAAGGATGGAGTTCACGGTCATAGGTGACACCGTGAATCTGGCCTCACGTCTTACCGGGGTAGCTAAAGCCGGCGAAGTGATAATCAGCCGCAGCGTCTATGAAAAGGTGGCGAAGATGGTAACCGCTGAGAAACTAGAACCGGTGCCAGTCAAAGGAAAGAGCGAACCTGTTGATATCTACAGGGTCGATGCGGTCAAAGGGTAGAAAGGACAGCTATTTCTGATTTTTTAAAGCTTTCTGCAGTTTTTTTGCCTTCTCAATGTACTCCTTCGACTTAAGATGGTCCGGCTCAATTTCGAGCACCGCATTCCAGCGTGATATAGCATCCTGAAGCTTCTGTTCACGGAAAAATTTCAGCCCGAGCTTGTATAACTCCTCTGCCTGCTGTTTGAGCCCACTGCGACTTTTCTTCAGATAATCGTCTACATTTTCGAATCCTTTCTTAACCTTCGAAAAAGCTTCTAATGCCTTCCTGTACTCTTTTTTTCTGGAAAGGGCTATTCCGAGGTCGTACCAGCAAAGATTGAGGTACCTCTGGATTTCAGAATCGTTTGGTGAGTGCGACTTTGCCTTCTGGAACTCATGGATGGCCGTCGCATAATCACCATCTTCAAATAACGAGACGGCCCGTTCAAAGGTAGTCTCATCTGCGGCTTCCTCGTATGAAGCCTGGCTCCTCTCGTTGGCCCGCACCGCAGAAGCCGCTTCCCTCTTTGCTCTTACCTGCAGGGTCGCCTCCGACGATTCCAGCTGAAGGTTCTTTAGTTCCAGCATCGCATCCTGATAGTCAGACCTGATCCGGAGCGCCATCAGGAACTCCCTTTTTGCCCCCTGTAAATCGCTCTGCTTCAGTGCCATTCCTGCCTGATAATGCTCTCCTGCCAGCTTGTTACGCTTCTCTACCAACCTGCCTAATTGCTCCTTCGCCTTCAGGTTATCCGGATCAAGGGTTAGAGCGATCTTCAACTCTTCTACAGCAGCAGATATATCACCCTTATCCTCAAGTACAGTAGAGCTCTTCATCGAATCTTCCGGCTGCTTGGGAAAATCCTGAACCTTTCGCACCGACTCAACATGAGCACAGCCTCCTGCCATCAGAAGCAGACTCAGAAGGATCGGAATAAAAAAGGATGAAATGTATCCGGAACGCATGCAGACTCCTGCCATAATCAATCCTTCTGGGAAGTTTCGAGCAGCTTTGCAAAGTCACCCATTTTCTCACTGTTATAGACCATCGATCTGCTAAGCGAAAATTTATTGTAGAAAAAAGCGTTGCTCCCACGTATGACCGTAAACCCAGCCCTGTAACCGAGATCCTTCATTGCGGCAACGACCTTTTCATTGAAATTGCCGTAAGGATATGCAAGAAACTGCGGGGACTTCCCGACCTTCATATTGATGATCCGCTGAGACTCCTTCAGCTCTTTAATGATCTTTTCATCGGATATTTTAGTCAGATCCGAATGGCTGACCGTGTGCGATTCGATCTCGATCACACCTGACTCAGCCATCGCCTTCACCTCATCCCATGACAAGGCGACAGAACTCGGCTTAGACTTCATCAGTTCGGTATATACGAAGAGCACAGCGGAAAAGCCGTACTTCTTCAGGATGGGATAGGCGATGGTACTTACAGTCTTCCAGCCATCATCGATGGTGATCAGCACCGATTTTTTCGGCAGCCTTTGCTTGTAATCAACAAAGTCATACAGCTGCTTGAGAGTAATCACTTTATAGCCATTGTTCTTCAGGAACGCCATCTGGCGATCAAACGTTTCGGCAGAGACATCAATCTTGTTGGTACTCACCTTCGGACTGAACTTGTGGTAACAGAGCACTGGAACAGTCTGGTAGCCGTCAGCGGTCAACCCACCCGGATTAACCGGTTTGAGCGGGATCACCACGTCCTTGCCTGCTACGACAGGCGCATCATTGTTGAATTCGGAAATGAGATAACTTAGTTTTCTGTCGCCGAAATAGCTCTCTGCAAGTGACTCGTAACTGTCTGACGGTTCGGCAATGATTATGGCATAATCATCAGAACGACGTTCCCGCTGAGTGTTCTTAGGAGGCCGCTTCGTCTCTGGAGGCAGTTCTGCAATCAGAGGCGCTTCTGGTTGCGGCTGCGGCGCGGTCGCGCACCCACCTACCAGCAACAGTATAAAAATGAAGAGAGAATTTAATCGGACAGACCATAATCCTGGTAACAGGCCGGATGACATAGGATGACCTCTTGGAATGATTGACAGTGCCTCTTGGTGAGAGGCGATCAATAGAACTTCCCACGACTGACGGCTGAATAGTATCAAAAATAGAACGGTATTGCAATCAGAGGCAAGGTGTTTTGTCGTTTCAGTTGACTTGCGGATATTTGGCAGGTATCGTGCGCGTATATTTTTTAACTACTCGGCGCTGCCGGCGTTTCTATCTTATAGTTGATCACTGGAGCCTATGGGAGAATCGGGAAGAAAAGGTGAAATCTGGGCTGTTGGCGGCGGGAAGGGGGGCACGGGGAAAAGCTTTGTCACCAGCGGCATGGGCACACATCTGGCCCAGAAGGGTGGCAGGACCATTCTCCTCGATGCGGACCTGGGAGGTGCAAATCTTCACACTTTGCTGGGGATGAACCGGAACAGGCACTCGCTTTCAGACTTTTTCGACCGGAAAGTCCCGCTCAGCGAGATCGTCGCGCAGAGCGGTATCGCCAATCTGGAACTGATCACCGGCTCATTTGCGTCTCTCGATTCAGAAAGCATAAACCATGCGCAGAAACAGAAACTGTTCCGTCACATCCGAGCCCTCGACGCCGATCATGTCCTCATCGATCTCGGCGCAGGGAGCCACATCAACACCCTCGACACGTTCCTCCTCGCCGACAAGATGATCGTTGTGACCACGCCCGAGATCACCTCGCTGGAAAATATGTACCAATTCATAAAAAGCGTCTACTTCCGGAAACTGAAACTCATATTCAAAGCCCACAATCTGACTGCCACGATACAGGGTACATGGAAAGACCGGGCGACCCACAACATACGCAGCCTGAAAGAGCTCATCGTTCATCTCAAGCAGAGCTCTGACGATATTCGCGACATATTGGAGCGTGAGATGTCGGGATTCGTCATATATGTCGTCCTGAACCAGGTCCGGACACCCAAGGATATAGTCGTCGGTGAAAACCTGAAGAGCGTCTGCAGCAATTTTCTGGGACTCTCTGTTGTCTATGCCGGCCATTCCAGGCATGACGAAGCAGTCCACAGGAGCATCAACAACAAGGAACCTTTCATGCTCCTGAACCGTTTTTCACCTGTTGTCAAGGAGATCCGGACCCTCACTGAGATCATTGCTGCAGAGCCCCATCCCTTGTTTGAAAAGGATATGGTCAATGGATAAGTATCTTCAATACTACGATCTCCTCGAACTCCCCCCGGAGGCGACGATCAAAGAGATCCATAGCAAATACGTCTATCTCAAAAATCTCTACTCCTGTAACCCTATTGAGATTCAGGCACTCAACGAAGATTTCTCCCAGGAGTTACGAGAAGAGTACCTCTCCCGACTGGACGATGCGTATGAAAAACTTGTCCTGCTGATGGACCCCAAAAAACCTGCCCGGATACCGCAAAGTCTGAAGATCGACGAAGAGACCCGTCACTGGATCGAGCAGATCGGCTGCTTCGATGGTGCGGCTCTCAGAGCTGTCCGGGAGCGGCTGGGGGTAGACCTGAAGGAGATGTTCGTCGTCACACGGATCCAGCCTCATCACCTGCAGAACATTGAAAACGAAGTATTCGAGTTCTTTCGTGCAGAAGTCATCCTGAGAAGCTTCATCATCGAGTACGCCCGTTTTCTCTCTCTGGACCCCCAGAGAGTTCTGGCCGACTATATGCCCAGATACCAGTCATGGACTGCAAGTCCAGAGGGTCGCGGGCAGGACGATCTGCCTGACATTCTGACCATGCTGGGACAGGAGTAAAGCGGGCCCTTTTTTTTTCAAAGGGCCTATTCTCAGACTCTCGGAAGAATCCCTTTAACTCAGACAGCCGCCTGCTCCTCTTTAAACAAATAAGACGCCGACTCTTGAGAGAGCCGGCGTCTTTTTGTTTGTCCCTATGATTGTAAAGTGCTGCCATGGCGCTGCAATGAAGTGAGAAACAGCAGCTGGCAAGTTCCGGTGGCTGAATTACACGTTAGCGTCTCACCGGATTGCGCTTCTCGAACTTTTTCAGAATATAATAGGTGATCCAGCCGACAAGAATCAATCCAATGGTGAAGATGGCGTAAGAAACTGGCCAGGGGATATCCTTGGTCATCATCGAGAATTCCGACATGCCGCCTATCCCGGCAATCACATTGAGCGGCATGAAGATTACGCTCAGGACCGTCAGACGGTAAATGACACGGTTCTGGTTGATGTTGATAAAACCGACTGTGGAGTCCATCAAAAAGTTGATCTTGTCAAACAAAAAAGCGGTATGACCGTCCAGTGATTCGATGTCCCGCATTATCTGCTGGGCATCCTCTAGCTGGGCAGACGAAAGCAGTTTCCTCCGGATCAGGAAGGCAAGTGCCCGGCGGGTATCCAGCACGTTTCTGCGGATACGGCCGTTCAGGTCCTCCTCTTCCGCTATATCGGCAAGGGTCTTCGCCGCATCTTCATCGCTCATCCTTTCACTGAGAACCTTTTTCCCCACATTCCCGAGCGCGGTATAGCTCTCCTCCAGCGCATCTGCGGAATACTCGACATCAGCAGCGTAAAGGTCGAGAAGCATGTCCATACCATCCGAGACATATCCTGCCTGGATGCGCGCACGAAGACGCTGCAAACGGAAGACCGGCAGCTCTTCCTCACGCACTGAAAAAAGAATGTCCCTGAAGAGAATAAATGCTACCGGTACGTTACGGGATTCCCCTTCCTTGTCGAGCAGAAAATCGGAATGGAGATGTATTTCACCCTCGTTCTCAACATAAAATCGGGCGCTGGATTCAATGTCGGTAAGCTCTTCCGGATCAGGAAATTCCAGGCCGAAATACTGTCCGATCTTGCGCCGGTCAGCCTTGGTGGCGCCAACCAGGTCAACCCAGATAGGGCTGATCCCTTCCAGGTCTTCCACAGACTCGATCGTAGTCTGGGACAACCGCCCCTGCGCCAGCTCAAAGGCATTCACAACACAGGAAGAGCCAAGGTAGCTGCTGCGGCTAGCAAGGATGTCACGGGTGGTATCGGAGACTTCGTCCAGCAGGTCATCAACCCGGCTTTCGTCAATCTCTCCCCAGACAAGCAAAAGATCATCCGGTGAGAGCGCTTCGAGAATTTCCGCAATCTCTGCCGAATCGAGCTTGCTAAGATATGAACGCAGCTCGATCAGATACCTTTTATGCGGCGTGCTTTCCACCGGGTCATGGGGCTGCCTCGTTACTGTGCCTTCCTCATGCCGGTGCTTTGCAAGCAGATCCTGAAAAATATGCAGTGACATCTTGGACTCCCAATCCGGATCGGGCCAAGACCTCTGACCTGTCCGATAAAAAATTGGTAGTTACAACTCAATGGGGTATCCAGTCAGTTGTAACTTTTTCTGGAAAATAGACGTTGCAGCATGTCCAACCTGGAGCGCGGCATTGATTGCCGCAGGAATAATGGACAGCCGGGCTTCAACGGCGAACTTTCCGAAGCATGATCAATTAATATTTTGCAACCAGGAGTTAACGAAAAAGGAAACTCCCTGCATTTGAGTGTCCCGTTCTATTGAAACCGGAACCTTTCACAAAGCAGGCAGGAGAGCGGTGAACTTTGAGGGGATTACGGTTGAAAGAACGGGATGGGTAAAGGATAATCACTACTATGACTGTCCAATGTAGATAACCACCACCTTTCCGATGCAGAATAAAGACAAATAAAAAAAGGTCATGGCGAACCATGACCCAAACAGGCAATTCCGGTTCCCCTCTCGTGGATTTTCGGCAGTGCACAACGTAGGCCCGTAAGGGCCAGCTACCTTGGGTAAAGCCTTAAGCCGACAATACCTGGTCTACCCGTTGGCGTCTTTCGACATTTCCGGGCAGTAGCCTCTGTTTGTGCAAACGCCTCATGCTAACGAGGAATGTACGTTTTTTACTCCAACGCTCTACTATTGTCAACCCTATAACAAAAGCGCAGCCTTGAGTCCGGGAAAGCTGAAGGCACGCTGGATGCTTGAATGCTTTCTTCCCAAAGCCCGTGTTTTAATAATAATATTATAATCAAATTTCCATCGGTACCTTCAACCATTCTCTCAAAAGTCAGCCTTACGAGTAATATGCATAACAGTCTGTTATTTAAGCTAAAATTTAAATCACGCCAAATGGAGACTCATTAATAATTTGCCCGGTCAAATAACAAACAACTAATTACAAACTGTTAATTAATCCACCAATTAATTCTGCACTACACTTATAAACCACCCCCAAGAGCAAATATTCATCAACAATAATCATTTAAGTTTCCTTTTAAATCGGCCAGTTATCTATTAGTAAAACAACATTACATTATATTTATGATCTCATCCTCACATACTATAGGTAAAGGCACATAAATTGCGTTTAGCGCGGATATACTTAATTCTAATAAAACAACATGTCAGATTCAGCACAACAGTTTTTGAATTCACATTTTTAGTTAAACGGTAGCAGTAATCACCACAACGCGCTACAAAAGGAGAAACACATGGGTAATCTATTGAAGAGTACGGGGAGGCATATGAGAGTGAATATAACACTTCTCGTCTGCCTGCTCACATCGGCATTCATGGCGCTGGAAGCTTCGGCATCGGTTGACTTCGTCAACCAGTGGCCGGCCACACCTACGATTGTCAGCAACGGGGCTTCAGCTACGGCAACCGGCAAGTTCACCGCCGGCATGGGCACTAACCGGCTCATGCTTGTCGCAGTGGCCACCGAGTACTCAGCCGCACAGGCACCGACCTTCACGGTCAGCTATGGTGGTCAGACAGTCACCCAGATAGTTACCAATACTGCCCAGAACAACAAGATCTGGCTCGGCTATCTGAACAATGCAGGCATTATTGCCGCCGGTGCCAACACAACACTGTCGGTGACCACCTCCGTGACCACCAATCTTACCGCCATGTACGCCAACGTAGCGGTCTTCAACGGTGTCGATCAAACAACACCGCTAACCGGCAACAACTCCAATGCCACTGCAGCCTCAGCAACGCTGGCGCTGACAATACCCCTGACCGCCAATGCCGGTCTCGCTGGCAACACCGGCATGAGCATTTACCTGGCAAACTGGAACGGCCAGACCTCGACCCCTGCAGGCGGCTACACCGAGTTGCGGGATTATACGGGCACCAACTTCAATTTCGCCGCCTGCTACAAGGTAATCACCGGCACCACAAATGAGACTCCGACAACGACTGCCGCGGCCGCAACAATCGGCGCAGCAGCAGGTGTCAGCATAAATCCGGCAGTCAGACTGTACCAGATCCTCGCCGGCGCCTGCGGTGACTGCCACGGCAATCCGCCGGTTACCGGTACTCGCAACAGTCCTGCCGGCGCCGTTGCTGGCTCCCATGAAAAACATGCCGCCGGCACCAATGTTGATTACGCCTATGCCTGCACGGCCTGCCACCGCAGCAACGCTCTCGTCAATCACGCCAATGGCAGAAAGAACATAGCCGGTGCCAGACTGCCGA
This sequence comes from Geobacter sp., assembly GCA_009886125.1. GTDB lineage: Bacteria > Desulfobacterota > Desulfuromonadia > Geobacterales > DSM-12255 > VEOV01. Next base: position 33,222 of record VFJK01000052.1, read on the forward strand.
ACACCGCCTATTCCAATACCAGCTCCATCGCCATCAGCAACTCGCCGACAATGGGCACCTGCTCCAACGTTTCCTGCCACAGCACCGGCAGGGCTGTTCCGCAGTACACCGTTCCGACATGGGGCGGCGCAGCTAACAACTGCCTCTCCTGTCACGCCGGTCGTGCCGGCACAGGTAATGGCGTCCAGGCCAACAGCAGCTTAGGGTTCAAACTCTCATCTTCACACTCCCAGCACCTTAAGTACACTGCAACCGAAGTCAACTGTAACATGTGCCACGGAACAGTAGCTTCATTCGACGGTACCAACCTCACCCTCAAGAACTACTCCGGCGTTATCTATCATGCCAACGGTACAAATAACGTTGTTTTCAGAGACCTTGCCTACGGCACTTATACAGCATTCAAGACAGCGACCAAGACCTGTAACAATATATCCTGTCACGGCGGTAAAAGCCGCGGCGGCTGGCAGAATGCTTCCATCAACACCACTCACACCTGTACCCACTGCCATGGACAACCGACAGCGGCAAACATCCTCCCCAGCAACACCAACCGGAAGAATTTTGCTCCTGGCTGGCTTGGCACCGGCACCAGCACCGACCAGATCTCGACTGCCGGCGATCTTCGCGTCGGCGCCCACTTCGTTCACCTCTCTTCAGTTTACACGAAGCAGATCAAGTGCAACGAGTGCCACAGAGTACCGGCTACTTCCTTTGACGGCACCCACATGACCGGTCCACGCTACAGTTCACAATCGATAACCTTCCTCCAGGCATCGACAGCAATAAAGAACACTACCGCAACCGCATTCGTCTCCGGGACCGCTATCGCCCCGGCCACCTGTACCACTACCTACTGCCACGGCTCCAAGCTGATTCTGAACGATACGGCCGGTACTAACAGAAGTCCACAGTGGAATCAGAACCTCACCACAGGCACACCTGGCACTGTCGAGTGCGCACGTTGCCACGGCAACCCGCCTAACTCTTCGACGGGCAACCACGGCGGGGCCACCCCGACAACCTCCTGCTATGGCTGTCACCCCAACGTAGTTAATGCCAGCGGTGCGGTCATCAACAAAACCCTTCACATCAACGGTGTGAACGACTTCAACATGGCCTGCGCAAACTGTCATGACTACGACACCAGGTCCAGTGGCACCGTCTGGGGTAATACCAACTACGGCGGCACTGCATTACTTGAAGGCCGCGGTGCTCACGCCAAGCATATCGAGTACCTGAAAACCAAGGCTGGCGTAACTCTGAACGCAGCGACCGATACATACGGCGGCGCAGCATTCAACGCGACTTGCGGTGTTTGCCACAGCGTTCTCCCGGCAGACCATACCCCTGGGAGCACTGCCGGCACGCGTACCATAAACTTCGGCAGCAGCATAGCTCGTCAGTTCGGCGTCAGTGCGCCTGTGTTCAACGGTGCTTACAACACCTCTTCATCGGTTAATCCGAAGTCCTGTTCGAACACGGATTGCCACTACAGAACTTCACCAATCTGGTCAACCTACTAACCAGCTTCCTGGTTGATACCGGGAACAGACTGTTTTACCGGTAGCATCAAAAGCGGCTTCAGCCTTAATCGGCTGGAGCCGTTTTTCATATTTTTTGGTTTCTATTGACCGCCCCCATCGTGTATCATTACCTGGACTCCAAACGCCCTACAAGTCGAGATCATGCCCATTAAACAGTTCATAAAACCCATGCTTCTCCTCTCTCTCCTGTTGCACTGCTCCACCCTGGAAGCGGCTGTCATCGCAGCTGACACCATCTGGCAGAATGAAGTGACCGTGACCGAGGACATCCTTGTACCGCCGGGAGTCACCCTCACTGTCCGCCCCGGAACTGTTGTCAAGGTCTCTCCGGCTGACAGCACGAAGACCGACCCGGAGTTCCTCTCGCCTTTGACAGAGATCACAGTCCGCGGCAGGATAAAGGTCGAAGGGAGCATCGAAGCTCCGGTCAGTTTCAGCGCAGCAGAATCCGACAAGAAAGGTGAATGGGCCGGGATCCTCATCGACGGCGGTATTGCAGATCTTAAAAACTGCTCGATAAGTGGTGCGGATTCGGCACTCTACTCTTTTGACGGAATCCTTTCCGCTTTGAATATCAATCTCGCTGGAAACCGTTACGGCGTGACGCTCATCGGCAGTTCAGGGAAAACATCGATTCAGGGGAGCAGCATCAGCAGTAACGATTACGGGATGATCATCCTCTCTTCTGCTGAACCGGTTCTTATTGGCACCTCAGTTTCCGGGAACAGGAAAAAGGACCTCTGGAAAGAGGAGATCCCTGTTTCTCCTGAACTCCAGAAAAGGAGTTCAGCACCCCCCGCCCTTGCCAGGGCATATGGCGATGAAGCGCTGGTCGGAGACACTGTCTGGCGTGGAAAGGTCAGGATCAACGGCAACCTCAGGATACCGGAGGGGAGTAGACTGCTGATAACTCCGGGAACAGTTGTGGAGTTCTCCCGTAAAGATACGAATGGTGATGGTATCGGTGAGAACGGGATCCTGATACAGGGGAGCATCATAGCCAAAGGGACCAGACAGTCACCCATCATTTTCCGCTCTGCTGAAAATCGAGCAAAACCAGGTGATTGGGACTCTGTCAACCTGATGAACAGCAGTAAGGCTGAAAATCTGATCGAAAACTGCATGTTCGAAGATGCCTACCGCGGACTTCATTTTCACTTCTCGACCGTGAAGGTCAGCAGTTCCAGCTTCTCCAACAACTTCCGCGGGATCCAGTTCCAGGAATCTGCTGTCGAGATCATCGATTCCGACTTCTTCTCGAACAAGAGTGCAGTCCAGGGGAGAGACTCTTCTATCAAGTTTACCAATAACCGGCTGTACGGGAACCACCAGGGGGTTAATTTTTTCAGGAACACCCTCGTCTTTTCAGGCAACAAAGCCTCAGGCACCCTGAAAGAGGCGGTCAGGATCCGTGAAGGGAACGCATCCGTCAGCCGGAACATCATCACGGCAAACCGCTTCGGGATGATGTTCAGTGATCTCTACTACGGCACTATAACGGGAAACGTAGTCGCAAACAGCAGTGAGACCGGAGTCGCCCTGCGCAGCACCGACAATCTGGAAGTCAGCGGAAACTATCTGGGGAGAAACGGCTCGAACGGCCTTAGCCTCCAGGACAGCAGGGCAGACATCAAGGGAAATCTCATTGCCTTCAATGCCGAACGCGGCATAGGCGTCCTCTCCTTTTCAGGAGGCATCTCCGCCAATAACATAACCGGAAACGGACTCTACGCCATAGACCTTGAATCCTCCGAAGATATCGATGCAGTTGGAAACTGGTGGGGCGGGGACAAACCCTCCTCGGTCGTGTTCGATCGCTTGAAGGACCCTGCCAGAGGATCAGTCAAGGCAGAGAGTACTGCTGACTCCCCCTTCCCGTTTATCTGGCCCGTTGATGAACTGTCCGGACAACTGACCCTGGCAGGGGATGTCGTCATAAACGGGCGACCGACAGTGCCGCAAAACTCCGTCCTCACCATTCACCAAGGCTGCGGGATCAGGTTTTCTGACAGCGCAGGGATGATAGTACGAGGCAGACTGACCTCTGCCGGAACTGCTGAAAAGCCGGTCCTGTTCACCTCCCTTTCAGAGAAAAGACCGGAAGCTTGGGATGAGATAGTCCTGGAACAGGCTCTTGACAGCTCCTTCAGGTACTCGATCATCGAGTACGGGACCTGGGGCATTCACGGCCACTTCACGAACCTCCTCCTCGACCACATACTGGTACGGCACAACAATGGCGGGATGCGCTTCAGGAGCGGTCCTGTCACCGTCAGGCAGTCGATCTTCACTGATAACGGCATTGGCATCCGTTCATACATCGGCAATGGCGTTTTCGAGGAGAATGAAATAGCCGGAAACGAGATCGGGCTTTTTGTCCGGGAACGTGGTGGAGGCCTGACCTTAAGGAGAAATAATTTTTTCGGCAACTCAGAGTACAACATCCGTTCCGGCGACTTCAACAGTGAGGACATCACGGCAACCGGAAACTGGTGGGGGACTGCTGCCCCTGCAACGACCATCTACGACGGAAGGGTTGAGGAAGGAATAGGAAAGGTCCTTTTCGAACCTTTTCTGGAGAAACCGGTAAACCTTGAAAAAGCAGGTGTCAGATGAAACGAGCCCTTCTTTTCATATTGATGATTATCCCTCTCTGCCTGTCTGCTTCTCCGTCAACAGGTGCCGATGCCACCTTCACCCTCCAGGGAATTATCTCGGGGATCTCTGGCGAACCGGTCAAGGATGCCGAACTCTACCTCTATGGCACACCGAACACGAGGCGCCCTGCAGACTTCATCTCTCCAAAGACCGGAATAAGCGGTGCGTACCGGCTGATTCTGCCGAAAGCGGTTTACTGGGGAGTTGCCAGGATAAAAAAAGGTGAAAGATACGGCCCGCTTATGCCTGGAGACCGGCACTCCGGCGAACCGGTCAGGATCGATCCGGATTCCGATGCAGTTCTGACTCTGGGTTTTTCTGTTGCAGACATGCAGGAACTTGCTCAAAAACGTGAAAAAGAGAGAGATGATCTTCTGGAGATCTCCGGCATCATAACAAGAGACGGCAAGCCGGCAGCAGATGCCTACGCATATGCAAAAACCGGTAAAATTGCAGCGACTATCCCCGAATATTTCTCAGGATCGGCAGATGAATCAGGACGATTCAGCCTGAAACTTCCGCCCGGCCACTACCATATCGGCTGCGAGACAGAGTTCCCCCCCGTTGTCACCATTGAAAGAACTCAGGAGCTTGACGTAACCGCCGGGAAATTACCGGTTGCAATTAATTTACAATTGCCGTTAAAATGAAATATTAAAAACTTTATCAACCTCAGGAGGATTCAGGATGTCACGGGTTTTACTGGCACTGCTTCTGATCATATCCGCACTTTACATAGCACCTCTTGATGCCTGCGTCGGGAAGACTCTTCATATAGGCATTCTCGATACGCCGAACGAGCAGATGCTCGCAGAGCTTACCTCACAGATCATCACTGCCCGCACCGGCACTACAGTCAAGATCGATATCTTCAAAGCGCAGAAAGATCTCTACAGCGCCGTCAAACAAGGGCAGGTCGGAATGATGATCGAAGGCACTGACAGGGCTCTGGAGATGATTGGCAAACCGCGTGAATCCGGCAAGGCCGGTTTTGACTCTGCCAAGGCAGAGTACCGGAAAAGCCTGAACCTTATCTGGCTTGAGCCTTATGGGACAGTGCCGGGGAGTGGAAGCCAGCAGCTGTTTGCTCCGGTCATCTCAAATGATATACTGAGCAGCCTGCCTGCACTTCCGAAACTCCTGCAGAAACTCTCCGGAATAGCAAATGACTCGGGATACGGCAGAATGCTGAAAGCCAGGAGTGACGAAAAACCGAAGAAACTCGCTAAAGATTTCCTCAAATCCAAAAAACTGATCTAACTTCCATCCGATGCTACCCGAAGGCAATAAAGTCATACAGTGGTTGTCGTCAACGCAACTCTCCTTAATCCTCTTCGGGCTTCTCGCGGCAGCGGCGATTCCGGGCACACTGCTGAAATCACAGAGAGAATACTACAACCACCCCGTATTCCTGCTGCTCCTGACTGCCTTCGCCCTACATCTTGCCATCTGTACTGCAAGGAGGTGGCAGACTCTTTCCCGGACTACGCTGATCGTTCATGCAGGGGTTCTGATCACTCTTGCCGGAGCTTTTCTGACCGGAAGAGGCTATGTCGCGACCATAAACATTTACGAAGGCGAAAGTTCCCATTCTGTGTACCGGTGGGACCTGAAGAAGGATACCCTTTTCGGTCAGGAGATCAGGGTAAAGAAGATCAATACTGAATTTCACCCGGTCCCTCTCCAGATCGGGATCATGAAGGGAGAAGCGAAGTTCGACCTGAAAACCCTGAAGACCGGCGATGCATTCCCCCTTGACGGCTATTCTATCAAAGCCGAACGATTCGAACCATGGAAAGAAGCAGTTACTCTAACCGTCGTGAAGGGCTCAAAGCTCATTGGATCAGCAGATACGCTCGGAGCATCCACCCTTCCGGCCGACTTCCCCTTCAGTTTCAAACTTGTCGCCTTTCAGGATGCTGTGATCAAAAGGTTCTGGGTCGATCTTGAACTCCTCGAAAACGGGCATGTCGTGACCAGCGGCATTACCGAGATAAACCATCCGTTTAACTGGAACGGTCTGGACTTTTTTAACACCCAGGTAAGCCTGGATCCCGAAAAGCGCCCTTTTGCAGGGATCCAGATCGTTCATGACCCGGGCAAATATGTCGTTTACTCCGGGATGTTCATACTCTGTGTCGGCACTATCGCCGCTTGGTACCGACGGTTCAAAAGGTAGCCGATCTTGTCCTTATCAACTCCCCAACCCGAGAATACCGACCCCTGCCAAGTTCATGGCGGTCATGCTAAAAAAGCCAATCTGACCCTCCTCGCGATGATTCTGGCCGGCTTTGCCATCATTATCTGCCATGTCTGGGTTTACGGCCCGGCCGGACACGCTCAGAACAGTGCGGACCTGAATGGACCGTTTTTGTCGAACCTCGGCATTGAACTCTGGAATCTCCTGACCGACAAGCACGGGGTCCTTGCCGAACTGTGGGACATCTTCCCCTACTTCATCTCAGGCATTCTCCTTGCCGGTTATATCAGGACATTCAAGATAGCGGTCAAACTTCAATTGTATCTGAAGCGCTACGGGATCATGAGTGTATTCCTTGCCTCTTTTATCGGGATAATAACCCCGCTCTGCGCCTGCGGCACCCTGACGACCGCAATCAGTCTTCTCTTTGCAGGGGTGCCTCTGGCCCCGGTCATGGCCATCATGGTGACCTCACCGCTGATGAGCCCCTCCACCTACCTCCTCACCCTGAACGATCTCGGAGCGGAATGGACGGTAATACGGACTGTGGCAGCCTTTTCCATGGGAATCTTTGCCGGGCTTGTGACTCATTTTCTCAAAAAACGGGGTTTTGAAATAAAAGATGTCTTTATCGATGGCGCCATAGTCCGGGGTGATTTTCATGATGAGGACTACCCTGACGAGCGTCTTCGCTGCGGCTGCAAGCAGAACTTCGGCAACAGAGTGGCACTGAAAACCGGCAACAAGTTCCTGATATTCCTCGCAAAGTCATATGAGATGCTCTGGCTGGTAGGAAAATACGTGCTGGTCGGTGTGATCATAGGCGCCATTGTCGAGAGATACATGCCGAGTGAGTGGATCTACCGGTTCTTCGGCAGGAAAGATCCTCTGAATATCCTCTGGGTCACACTGGCATCAGTCCCGATGTTTCTCCACCAGATCAGTGCCTCAAGCATCATTTATCACATAAAGAGCTCGCTCGGAGGGACGCTCGACAGCGGAGCAGCCCTGGCATTCATGATCGGCGGTCCGGTCACGGCAATCCCGACGATGGTGATGTTCTGGACTCTCTTCAAGAGACGGGTCTTCGTCCTCTACATGTTTGTCTGCCTCGTTGGCACCCTGCTGATAACATACAGTCTCCAGGCTCTTTTCTTCGTACCCGGCGTCGACACCGGCAACGTTCTCCTCAAAGGAGTAGGATCACTCTCCGGAGGGATTTCATCTGTACTGACGAAAACCGGGGAAGATGTCCGGATAGTCATGGACCCTTCCGGAAAGCCCTTGATAGCGACCTATGCAAAAAGCCTTGGCACAGAAGGGGCTGCTGTCTTTGACGCGGGCTTGTCCAGATTTGTCTCCAGCAACACCGGCAGCTATGATAACGGGAAGTATATTCGGAACATCGCCGGATGGCTTGAAGAGAACAGCAGCACCAAACAGAAGGGGAGCATTCTTGCTTTCAATCTCTCTGCAGGGCATAATGATCTTTCGGGTGATAAACTGAAAAACGCATCAGGAGTTGACCCCAGGGGATTCACCTTCATCAGCAGGAATGATGCTCCGTTGATTTCAGAGGCCACCCTGGAAAAGCATAGCCAGGTATGGCTCTTCTTTGGAGACGGGAAGCCTCTTTCTGACTCCGAGATAAAAGCTCTTGCAGCGTACAACCGGTCAGGAGGATCTCTTCTGATTGTCGCCGGAGAACAGAGTTCGCACCGGAACGATGTCAACCGCATAGCATCAGCATTCGGCGTGACTTTTCATGACCGCGCAAAACAGGCTGAAGAAATACCGGTTGCCATTGCCTCGCCGTTCCTCTATCGGGCTGCGGAATTTATCGGCAGGGCACTGAAACTGACACATAAAGCTTGAGATCGCCCTGTCCGGCTTCTCATTATTTTTCTAACCGGGAGACTAATCAATGAAACCAACAATTCTCGACCTCAACAAACTCAAGCAGTTCAACGATGACAAGCGCTCCCTCGAAACGATCTGGTCCGACGACCATGCGAAAATAAGCCTTCTTTGCATGAAACCGGGGCAGGAGGTCCATACCCATACTCACCACGGCAACCATATCTGGAGTGTGGTTGAGGGTGAGGGAGAGTTTTTTACCGGCGGAAAATCAGAGACCATCAAAGTCGGCCAGATCGTCATAGTCCCGGCATTTGAAGATCACGGGATCAGGAACGCCGGGTCATGCAACCTCGTTATCTCCTCTATGACAGTAGCAGGCGACTAGTATGAGACGGATAGTCAGAAATCCGGACATACTCTGGCGTGAAGAGGATGAAGCTATGGAAGAGGCAACCGCCCTGCTGGAAGGGGGCGGAGAGGCTGCCGAGATCGGTACCGCGATCCTCTTCTCCGACGGGACCATGGTGACGCTTAATCTTCTCGGCACCGAAATCTGGAAGATTTGCGAAGGAGTTACTGAAGAAGAGATCGTCACCCGACTGCTGGAAGAGTTCGAGGTGGAAGCGGATATCCTTCGTCATGATGTCCATGCATTTCTGACCGAACTTGCTGAAAAAAGGTACATTTCCTATGTCTGAAACCATTTTGAAGGCCCCTCTTACCATAAACTGGGCTTTGAACAACAGCTGCAACTTTAGCTGCCGACACTGCTACAGCCGGGTTGATACCGGTGAAGAACTCGACGGTGCAACACTGAAGGGATGTCTCACAAAGTGTGCGAAAGCCGGTGTCATGGCCGTTAATTTCGGCGGCGGCGAACCCCTGCTGCGGAGCGACATCCTTGATATAGCCCGTCATGCCGCAGACGCCGGTTTCCGGGTATCAATGAACAGTAACGGCTATCTGATCGACCAGGCAAAAGCCATGTCACTCAAAGATGCCGGTTTTGCGAAGATCGGCATAAGCATCGACAGCCACATAGCTGATGTCCATGACAAATTCCGCGGCATGCCGCGGAGCCATGAAAA
>VFJK01000010.1 GCA_009886125.1 Geobacter sp.
ATGTGTCTATAGAATCTCGTTCGCATGGCAACACCGTAGCCCATCCGGGCGTGAAGTGTTGCACTTGGAGTTAGAACTCAAGCTGCTATTCGCCAGCAGGTAGATCCAAATGTGCCCAAAGTGTCAGATGCGTCGAGAAGTATTTTGCTTCGAGACGCTCAATATTACTTATGGGGGAGATCGGGGCCTGGAATGATTGGAGACGCCGCTCGGGACCCACTTTCTTTTGTGGGCGAAAATATAATGAAACCTGTTCACGATTACAAGAAAAGGCTCGCGCGCTCGCTAGGGAAGGACTTCGGTACAAACGGAAGATCAAGCGACAATGGTGGGTATGAATGGTTTAGGCTGGGTCTTGAGCATGAGGACGCTCTCAGGTCAGACGAGATGAATACGTCGTTGCCACCCAGGCTGCTTAATGCTGTTCCAGTTTTAACCAAGGCGGAACAGGAAAGTGCATCAAGATCAAATGCTGAAACTTCGTATGTGCCACAACGCTATCTGCGAGACCTGCAGCACTTTTTTGAAAGACGACAAACTGTCCAGTCGATAATGTATAAGCCGTGAATTGAATTGTGTCGCGAGTGAGAAGCCAAGAGCGTCAGAAGCCATTATATGAATTGAGGGGGCGGGGTAAGCGCATATGGGGAGTCCGTTGTGCCCCACGTTAACGGAGGTGATCGATTGCGCGCTTAATCGTGCGAACGCCGTCGGCTTTCGGTCCTTGGGCGGTAAGCCTAAGCCCTCTGTGAGGCCACGGTCATTGCCGGGATAATTCCGCCAGGCAGAAAATCTGCGCTTCAGAAATATGAATGCACGTGGATATGAGACGACTCATGAACTTCAGGAGCTTGGTATGCAAGTAAGTTTCGTCACCATCCAAGCCGGACCCACCGGCGTCCCCGCCTACAATCTGCAAGATACGCTGCTGCTCTAGATCACAAGAATGAATGAATAGAGTCAAGCAGGATTTTCGGAGCATCATCAACCAAAGTACGAGAACGTGAGCAGGTAACAGATTTTACGGGCACCAGGGAGATGGGAAATGGCTAAAAGCAAGAATGTGAGCGGGAATATAAGCAAGTCCAAGAAACAGACCATCACACCTGGCAGAAAGACCGTTGCGAAATCCAGTCGTGCTCAATCCACTGCGTCGCGCAAGTCTGCGGTCAGCCCCAAACCAAAGGCTTCATCCCGCTCTCGACAAGTGATGGGCGATACGCCAGGGAAGGATGGGGCGAACAACTTGGTCGTGTCTGGACAGGTCATGTACGCAGATAAGCGGCCAGGAGCGGGAGTGAAGGTGGTCGCGTTCGATCTGGACGTGGCAGGCGAAAACAACTTGGGAACAGTGCTCACCGATGCCAAGGGCCGTTTTTCAATTGCCTATTCCGCCGCCCTGTATCGGCGCTCCGCTGCTGAAAAGGGCGGCCCCGAACTGGTCGTTCGTGCGTACAACGAACAGGGTGAACTGATCGGACAATCCAGACGAGTGAATAATGCGGCTCGGCTGACCCAGCTGAATATCACCCTCACCCCTGCGATGTATCGCGTTCGCGGCATCGTGCGTCACAGCGATGGCAGGCCGGTACCGCACGTAACCGTGAAAGCATTCGATCGCGACATGCGGTGGGAAGAACTGCTGGGGCACACGAAAACGACCGAGTCGGGACTCTACGAAATTATATACACGGATGATAAATTCCAGCGTTCCGAAAAGGGTCTGGCTGACCTGGTCGTTCGTGTCTGCGATGAAAAGAATAACGAATTGGCATCGTCTCAGATTATCTTCAATGCCAAACAGGATGTTGTGGTGGATCTCATCTTGCCAGGCGCCGATTCTCGGGGTCCGTCGGAATTTGACAGCCTGGTTCGCGACATTGCACCGTTGCTGCGCGATGTGCCCCAACAGGACCTGACCGAGGAGGATATCGAATTTCTTACTGCCGATACGGGCATCGATCGGCGGTACATCCAGTGGCTTGTCGAAAGTGCCAGACGTCATGTCGAGACCGATATCGTCGATCAATTCATCTTCTACGGACTGTTTTGCCAAAACCTGCCGAGTGCTCTGGACGACCTGTTAGCCTTGGAACTGTTGACGTTGCGCGAGGCTCTGGAGAAATCGTCGCAGGAACATGTCATTCGGCACCTGTCTCGCGAGGAAATGGACGCGATCATCGTCACGTTGCGCGCGTTGCAGGCGGACTATGCCACCACAGAAGGTGGCGAAGGCGAGCCTGCCTCGCTGGGTGACTTGCTGCGTACGGTGCTTTCGGACGGGGATAAGATCCGCACGGTTGCACAATTGTACCTCGCCCACAACAGTCAGATGTCGGATGCGATGTATGGCGAACTCATCGCCTTGGAACAGTTCAACGATGAGGAACGGGTCGACATCCGTCTGGCACTGCAGCTCGGCGAACTGTCTGGACGCTACCTGCCACTGGTGCGTGAGCTGCAGCGAATGACGAAAGCCGATCCGCTGTATAGACCTATCGGCAACCTCTCACCCTATGTCCGGCTGGCGTTGGGTGACTGGAAGGTGTTGCTGCACCGCAAACAGGCAGATGACGGCATCATCGGCGCGCCAGCTACGGTCCCGGGTAACGATCTCGAAGAAAGGATAGACACCTATGCCCTCAGTCTGAGCCAGCAATTGGAGCAGTGGTTTCCCGCAGTCACGATCGTGCGGCGGATTGAGGCCGATAGCAGCGAGGGCAGTCCCTTTACAGAGAGTCGTGCGGATTTGACGGTATTTCTCGGCAATAATCCGAACTTCGATCTTGGCCGACAGCCCCTCGATGTCTACTTATCGACTGATCGGGACACGAAGCTTGCCGGTGTAGAAAACACAGATTCATTTACGACGGTACTCAAAGGCATACAGCGCCTCTCGAAACTGACGCCAGACTATGCTGCGATACGGATGCTCATGGCCAACGGCTTGCATTCCGCGGTGGGTGTGGTGGCTGTGGGCGAGTATGCGTTCATTCTGCAATACTCGTATGTTCTGGGGGGAGCCGAGCAGGCGCAGGTTTTGTATCGCAATGCGCAGCATGTGCAGAACACGGCGATGGCGTTGTTCATGAACAACGCCATCGCCTTCCGAGCGCCTTTGCCGTATGTGATGGGCAAACAGTCTGTGGCCGCACCAGCCCCATTGCCTGATGGTCAACGCTCGCTCCCGAGTTGGACGACATTGTTCGGATCGCTGGAGTTGTGCGAGTGCCGACATTGCCGCTCTCTGTACAGCCCTGCAGCCTATCTGGTGGACACGCTCAACTTTATCAGCGACGCGCCGATGAGTGGCGATCCCTCGCCACTCCAAAACTTGTTGGGGCGCAGGCCGGATATCGAGCATATCGAGCTGACCTGCGAGAATAGCAACACGCCGATGCCCTATGTGGATCTGGTCAACGAGCTTCTCGAGGCCCATGTCGTTCCACGGAATTTCCAACTGGTCTGGAATGCAGGAGTTGTGGCGAGTCTCGATCTGAAAATTATTGATGACAGCTTGATCGTGGACTTCAAAAGCCATCAGTACATCCTGACTGACAAGGCGTCTGTCAGGATCGAATCGCCAGGTGCGAAGTGGACGATTCTGGATTCGAGCTGGGCATTTGTGATTGTGAACCACGGGCAAGTCGAGGGCATCAGCGCCATGGCCTGGCCACAAACCAGCTGGTCGGCAAAAGAGCTCAAATCAAATCCCGAACATACCCATCGCGATGCGTACAACTCGTTGCGGCAGGCCGTCTATCCATGGAGCCAGCCATTCAATCTGCCGATCGAAGAAGCGCGTCTCTATTTACGGCACTTGACCGTTCAACGACATGAATTGCTGGCGGTCTTCTTGCGTGGGGCGGCACCGGACCCGGAGTCGAATTATCAGGTCGCGTGCGAATATTTGGGGCTGACGCCGGAAGAAGCGAGCATCATCAGCGGGAGCACCACAGGCGGGCCGACGAGTCCAGGATCCAATCCCGGCGCGTGGAATTTCTGGGGATTGAACGAGACAAGTAATTATGTCCCCGATCCTGTCGACGGCTCGGCCGGCGAGGCCCAGGGCGATTGGGGCGTTGTGCTACGGCGAGTGTCAATTTTTCTGCAGCGTTCCAGTTTGTCGTATCGTGAATTACTAGACCTGCTTGACACCTCCTACGTCAACCCGCGCAACGTGGATGGTCCCAATGAACGTACTGTGGGCATCGTCTCGACCGATGGCACCAATCCGATGACCTGTAATACCGCCAAGTTGGCGTTGTATGCCGTGGGAGATGACCCGCTGGCATACGAGGCTGCGTATGCCAGAGCGCATCGATTCGTGCGTTTAGCGCGTAGGCTCGGCTGGCCGATGCGAGATCTTGATAAGGCGATTTCCGCATTCGCGCCGAGGGATTCAGGCGGCGCGCCGGATATGACGGAAGGCTTCCTGGTGCAGTTGTCCCACCTGCAGCGCTTGTCTTCGGGAACCCGCATCCCGGTGGCCAATCTGCTGAGTCTCTGGGCAGAGATTGATCATGCCCGGTATATCGACCATCTCTCAGATGGCGAACCGGCTGTGCCATCCCTGTATGCCCAGATGTTTATCAGCAACACATTGAATAAGACCGGCTTTCCGGAAAATCCCAACGATCTGGCCAATCGGAATATATCTGAACATATCGCCGTTATCTCGGCTGCCTATGGGATCGGGGCGGACGATGTGCAACGGCTGCATGCAGACGCGCTAGTAGTCCCGCGAATCCAGGATCCGCTACACGCAACCAGCATGATTCAGGATGATCGCCTGTCATTGGCTAATCTGTCCCGGCTCTATCGTCATGCGTTGCTCGCTCGGATTGTCGGGTTGCCCGTGCGTCAATATCTCTCGACGCTCCGGCTTATTGTCGCAGATCCGTTCGCCGCCCCAGTGGGCACATTGAACACGGCAGCGACGTTGAGCTTCATCAAATCCGCAGGCCTCGTCGTACGGTCTGGATTTAGTGTCGACGATCTGGATGTCCTGTTACGGGATGCCTCACCGTCACCGTCGGGGTTGGCTGTTGCGGAATCGGATATCACGGCCATGCTGGAAGCTTTGCGCGCTGACCTGCGTCAGATCGTGGCTGAAAATACCTTCGTGGATGCTGCGTCCGGCGACGCTGCGGTCACGACCGACCCCGATGGAGAACTGACGCGCCAGAAACTGGCATTGCTCAATTGGAATATAGCGGAAATCGACGATGTGGTGGGGGTCCTGAACGAGACGCATGTGTTCGAGGCCGAGTTGTCCAGCTTGGGCGCCGCGATTACGTTCCCATCGGCTCTGTCAGAACGTATCCGTTACGATGCCACGGCTCAGCGATTGCGGTTCAAGGGGATTATGTCCGGTGCGGACAAGACCCGATTGGTGGCGGCCCCCAATAACATGGATCAAGCGTTCAGGGATGCCGTGGAGGTGTTGTATCTCAGCCCGAGGAGCTGTATTGCTCGCCGGATGAGGCGATTTACGGTTCCGGTATATAACTCTGCCCTGTCGGTCATGCCGTCCGGGTTGGAGTTTCCGAATACGGTTAAGAAGAAGGTCTATTATGATCGTGCGGCAAGGAAACTGAACTGCATCGGCATCATGACGGAGGTGGAAAGAGATCTTCTGGTCAAGTTGTCCACTGACCAAAGCTATCGGACTGCCATTGCCGGGCTTTTCGCCGCTCCCGACACCTTCCCGCTGGGCGAGACGGATGGATTTCTCACGGCCAACGATGTGCTTGCCTTGTTTAATGATCCGAATGTCAAACCTGCGCAACGATTTGCGTTGGTCTTGAGTAAACTCCTGCCGTATCTGCGTTCGACGCTTAGTGAGCGCATGGTCAAACAGCGTGTGGGCGAACATACCGGCCTTGAAGCCAGTACCGTTGAGGGCCTCTTACATCTGTGGGTACTGGTGCCTGGGACTACTGGCAACCAGCGTCCGAAGGCGATGATGGCGTTCGTGGATTCTGTGTTTTCCAGTAGTAATCAGAATCTCCGTGTCACTCCGCTCGCCTTTCCACGGCAGTTTTCGACATATCTGTTGTTGCACAAGATTGCAGCGATAATTGGCAAGTTCGCGTTCAGCACCGAACTGGTCCGCGCCATGTTCGAACGTGGGGCATCCAGTGGCTGGCTGGACTTCAATCAACTGCCTCTGGCATCCACAGCGAACGGCTATGCCCTCTTCCTTGGTTGGTCACGCCTGGCAGAGCTGGCTCGACTTCGCGATACCTTGCCGCATGGAGCATTGGCAGTCAGCGACTGGTTGACTGCGGCATACGCGACAAATGCGCAATTGCCGACCGTCATCGAAGCACTGAGCTTGGCCACGGAATGGAACCTGGTCGATGTGCAATATCTGGCTGGCACCAATGGCTTCAATCTGAGCCTGGCGGCGCTGCGTTCGGAGGCCAGCATCGGACGGTTAGCGGAGGCCATGGCCATGTTGAAGCGTCTGCGAGCCTCAGCCGAACAATGTTTGGCCTGGACCAGGACTGCGACGGGTGTTGCCGTCTACACGCGAGATGGCGCGCAGGCAGAGGATATCAAGAACCTGGTGCGGGCAAAGTACGAGCCGGCTCAATGGCTGCAGCTGGCCGGGAGCTTGCGCGATCCTTTGCGGAAGAAGCAGCGGATCGCGCTGGTGGACTATCTTGTCGCGGCGTGGCGATTGAAGGATGCCAATGCGTTATATGCGCACTTGCTGATCGACGTCGAAATGGGTCCCTGCATGATGACCACCCGCATCAAGCAAGCGATTGCTTCGGTGCAGCTCTATGTGCAGCGTACACTCATGAACCTGGAAGCGTTGTCCGAGTTGAATGCCGCCCAAGCAAAACAATGGTCGACATGGCGTAAGCAATATCGAGTGTGGGAAGCCAACCGCAAAGTGCTCCTGTATCCGGAGAATTGGATCGAGCCGGAATTGCGCGACGACAAGACGCCATTCTTCAAGGACCTTGAGAACGAACTCATGCAGAACGACCTGACCGCTGACGTTGCCGAAGATGCGTTCGTCAGCTATCTGGAGAAGCTCGGTCAGGTGGCTCGTCTCGACGTTGTTGGAATGTACGAGGACAACGATGGAGCCCGGAAGGTCTTACACGTGCTCGGCCGTACCCCCACGGTTCCTCACCGATACTCCTATCGCCGTCTCGAGGGAACTGTGTGGACAGCCTGGGAGAAGGTCGAGTTGGATATCGAGGGCGATCATCTCATTCCGGTGGTGTGGAATCGACGGCTGCATCTGTTCTGGGCCCTGTTCACGGAAAAGTCAGATCAACCCACGAAAGCGGAGAGGGAGAACAACGAAGATCCGAAAAAACATTGGGAGATTAAGTTTGCGTGGAGCGAATATACACACAAAGGTTGGTCGCCCAAAAAAGTGTCGAATGATGTGTTGGTCCATGCGAAGGATCCGGATCTGCATGCCCCGCAAGCATCTCAGGATTATTCATTCAAGACACGGATCCAGCAGAGCATCACGGGGCAGCACTTACGCATCGAATGTTATGGCCCCACTGTTACGTGGCCCCCCTCCCAAACACGTACGACGACGAGTAGCACTGTCACAACCACTACGAACAATCAGTACATCGTCAGTTACTATAAGAGGCCAGACCAACCTTCGTATTGGTATTGGCTTGCCTTTGAAAAGGAAGGGGGAAAGCCGCTCCAGCTTGCAGAGGTTGACGATATAAAAGTTCTGATGAAGAACCCCACAACCGGCCAATTGTATGAAACCATCACATTGCATAGCAGTGGCCAATACCCGGCACCTGGCGGATTCGTTACGATCACTGAGCCTGTGGACTTCTACCTCCAATCATCCAGTAAACAAGTCGATTTCGTCTCGAATAAAATTGGGTTTGTAGGAGGGCTGAAAGTCGTTATCAGGTTGAAAGCATGGACTCCTTCCACGACGACGACCACGATGACGACGGTAGATCCCCCGACGAAGCAATACAACGCCATGCAAGGCATCGGCGAATTCGCATTAGATGACTGCCACGGAACTCTCGCCCTCGTGCAAGGCCCGTTAGCGCTGTCTCCGCAACGGTTGGAGCCGATTCAAGGTACATACATGCAAGGGATGGCCATGGTCGAGGGGGTGGAGAATGGCTCCAATGCGTTGGGTGCCATGGCGGTGCTAGGGGAGACCCCTGGGGCGTCGTTTAGATTATTGCTGCCCCATCAGAGCTATGTAACCAGTAAGTTCTCCTTCCCGTTTTTCTTTCAGGACCAGTATCGAACCTATTATGTCCCGCTGAAGACAGTGCCAAGCGGAGGAGTCGGTGGATTCAAGCTTCGTTTCAATACGTTTTTTCATCCACGGATGTGCGAATTGACCAAGTCTCTCAAGCGGTATGGGGTCGATGGATTGTTGACGTTGGAGAATCAACGAGTGACCGATGCTGGCGCTGAGTTTATGCGATATTTGCCGAATGCCTCGCTGGTGGATCTCGATACATCCGACGATGCCATTCCGACAGAAGATATCGATTTCAGATACGAGGGGGCCTATTCCCAATACAACTGGGAACTGTTCTTCCATACCCCATTCATGATTGCCACGCAGCTCAGCAGGAACCAGCGTTTTGAGGAAGCGCAGAAGTGGTTTCACTATGTGTTCGACCCGACATCGACGGTCCCTTCTGCTCAGGGGCCTGAGCGATTCTGGAAAGTCTTGCCATTCTTCAATGAGGCCGCAGGTGGTGTCCAGACGCTGGAACAATTGCTCCTGGATAGCGCAAAAATGGATCGGCAAGTCGCGGAGTCGGCCAGCAAGCCGTTCAATCCACATGCCATCGCTCGTATGCGCATCGTCGCCTATATGAAATCCGTGGTGATGCACTACATCGACAACCTGCTGGCCTGGGGCGATCAGTTGTTCGGACGGGACACCATTGAGTCCATCAACGAGGCCACACAACTGTACATTCTGGCAGCAGAGATATTGGGCAAACGCCCGGAGAACATACCGCCGCGCGTGGCCGCGAAGGTGCAGACCTATCGTACGCTCTACGACAGCAATGAACCGGATAGTCTGTCGAACGCGTTAGTGGACGTGGAGGGGTATATTTTCCCATCGGCTGTGCCGGTATCAGGAGATGGGACCATGCCGGAACTGGCGCCTATGCCGTATTTTTGCACGTCCCCTAACGACAAGTTGCTGGGGTATTGGGATCTCGTGGCCGACCGGTTGTTCAAGATTCGCCATTGCATGAATCTGGCCGGGGTGGAGCGATCCCTGCCCATCTACGAGCCACCGATCGATCCTGCATTGCTGGTAAGGGCTGCTGCAGCCGGCATCGACTTGGCGAGCGCGTTGAGCGATATCAGTGCGGCTGCTCCGCATTATCGGTTTGCGGTCATGCTTTCCAAAGCTACCGAACTCTGCAATGACGTCAAGTCGCTGGGGAGCGCATTGCTCTCAGCGCTTGAAAAACGCGATGGCGAGGCGCTCTCGTTATTGCGCTCAAGCCATGAGATCGATGTGCTCAAGGCCGTGCGGGAGATCAGGGAGCAGCAAATCAAAGAGGCCTCTGCGAACCTCGAAGGATTGAGAGAGTTTCAGACGGTGGTTGCGGCACGGCAACAGTATTACCAGAGTCGGACGTTTATGAATCAACTTGAGCAGATTCAGATGGCATTGACAAGCAGCAGTCTTGTGCCGATGTCAATACAGTTGAGCGCCGATGTGTTTGCGGGTATTGCCCATCTGATTCCAAACGCAAAAGCCGGCTCCCCGGTCACTATCGGAGTCACGTATGGCGGTGGCAACATTGGCAGTGCCGTACAGGCTTTCGGCACTGCCGCCGGTGTTGCCGCGTCTATCTTGAATACGATGGGGTCGATGAGTGGCACGTTGGGGGGCTTTCAACGCCGTCAGGAAGACTGGACCCACCAGGCCGATCTCGCGACCAAGGAATTGAAACAGGTGGAGAAGCAAATCGCCGGAGCCGAGATTCGCCTGGCGATTGCCGAGCATGAACTGCAAAATCATGACATGCAAATTGAACATTCCCAGGAAGTAGATGCCTTCATGCGCGCGAAGTTCACGAACCGGGAACTCTATAGCTGGATGGTGGGGCAGCTGTCGGCGGTATATTTTCAGAGCTATCAGCTTGCTTATGATGTCGCCAAACGTGCAGAGCGTGCCTATCGCTTTGAACTTGGATTGAGGGATTCAAACTTTGTTCAGTTCGGCTATTGGGATAGCCTGAAGAAGGGCCTGCTGTCAGGCGAACGTCTGCATTTTGACCTCAAGCGCATGGATGTGGCCTATCTGGACCAGAACCGCCGGGAGCATGAGATCGTCAAACACGTTTCCTTGGCGGCGTTGGACCCGATGGCCTTGGCCAGGCTCAAGGAAGAACAGTCGTGTTTCATCAGCTTGCCGGAAGTGTTGTTCGATGTGGACCATCCAGGTCAGTACCTGCGGCGCATCAAGTCCGTGAGTGTGACGGTCCCCTGCGTTACCGGGCCCTATACCGGTGTTCATTGCACGTTGACATTGCTGAACAGCACGGTGCGCCACAGCAATGTACTGCTTGCGGGAAAGTATGAACGCCAAGCCGACGACAGACGGTTTGCAGACAGCATGGGCGTGACACAGTCTATCGTGACCAGCAGTGGTCAGAACGACAGTGGCCTGTTTGAGACCAATTTGCGAGATGAACGCTTCTTGCCTTTCGAGGGGGCCGGAGCCATCAGCGAATGGCGTCTGCAAATCCCGGAAGATTTCCCGCAATTCGACTATGGGACCATCAGTGATGTCGTGCTGCATGTGCGATATACCGCCCGGGACGGTGGAGGATCGTTCAAGCCACAGGTTATCTCAGAGCTGAACGCAGCCGTGAATGCCTTCATACGCTCCGAAGGGGAAAATGGCCTCACGCGCATGTTCAGTCTGAGGCAGGAGTTCCCGACAGAATGGGCCCAGCTCACTCAGTCGGCTGCCGGGGCGAGGAGTGCGAAATTTTCCATCAGCAAGAATCGCTTTCCGTTCTTTGTGCAGGGGAAGACGTTAACCGTTCGTCAGGTGGATATCCTCGGAGTGCCGATAAAGGACAGTAATCCTCCGCCGGCAACCTTGCCCTCATTGAAGCGCCTAAACAGTCCCGTTATCACCCAAGCAGGCGCTCCGTTCGGAAGCCTTCTGCACGAGACTGTGCCGGACCTGCAAGTGGTGATTCAGAGGGAGAATAACGCTCAGTCGGAATGGGAGCTGTCAGCGACGAGTAGCGCAGATCTCGGAAAGCTGAAAGACATCATTATCGTATTTGGCTATACTGCCAGCTAATCGGCGGACTCGAAAGATATCACTCGATTGGCAGATGCGCCAGCATGGCCTTCTTTCAGCATCGGCTGCTGAAACAGACTCCCAGCTTCGTTCTCGGCTCATCGAAATCCTCAACGTACCCCTGAGGGTACGCCTCCGGTTTCGATTCGCCTGCGGCCTTGCTGGATAGTCTGTTTGAGC
>VFJK01000133.1 GCA_009886125.1 Geobacter sp.
GCCGCTGCACTGGTCCTGATCACATCTGCGGTTTTTGCCGAGATGCCTGCCGGACACAATATGGGGACAAACCAGTCGTTCATGCGCGGCACCAATGACAATGCCACAATACCGGAACCCCCGGCAGCGCCTGCCGAACCGCATAAAGGGAAGGTCCTGCAGGTAATCAACGGCGGCGGCTATACCTTTGTCGAGCTGCGGGAGAAAGACGGGAAAAAGGTCTGGGTTGCCGTTACTGCAGCAGAGATTGCCGTAGGCTCACAGCAGACGTTCAATCCCGGCATTGTTATGCGCGGGTTCGAGAGCAAGACCCTGAAACGGGTCTTTGACGAAATAATCTTTACCGAACCGGCAGTTTCTGCCAAAGGGAAAGACAAAAAAGAGCTCGGGGCAAAATCACCGGGCAGCGGCGGCACAGTCTCGCCGGATGTAAAGGTCAAAGTCAAGAAGGCATCCGGCAAAAACGCGTACACTATTGCCGAGCTTTACAAGAACAAGGCGAAACTGAACAAGAAAAAAGTGGTCGTCCGCGGGAAAGTCGTCAAGGTCTCCAGCAACATCATGAGCAAGAACTGGGTGCATCTCCGTGACGGCTCCGGGGGACATGCCACCGGCGACTTTAACCTTGTCGTCACGTCCAAGTCGATACCGGCAGAAGGTGAAGTGGTGCTCGTGAACGGAACGCTCTACAAGAACAAGGACTTCGGCGGCGGATACAAATATGACGTCATCATCGAAGACGCCGAGTTTACGATAGAGTAGCCCCTATTCGCGGCCCCTGAACTCGATCAGGGGCCGCGATCAATCACCCTTCTCCACCCACAGCACTTCCCTGCGCCTTTCACCCTCCCCCTGCTTAATCAAAATCAGAATAGTGCAATTGGTAATTTGGTTATACTAAATTTGTTTATCTAGAATAAATAATATATTTGACTTTTACCTGAAATGAACTATTTTATCATAGCTAAATATATTGGCGATAAAACCATGATGACCATGTTTTTTGCGCCAGCCAGCCCACCGGCAGTTCAGGGCTCACTGCCGGCAACTGACTGCTTAGATGGAGATATGATGCCTGAATACAACATCGGCGCCAAGATCAGGGAACTCCGCAGCATTAGAAAACTGACTCTGCAGGATGTCGCAAATGAAACCGGGTTTTCGACTGCCCTTATTTCCCAGATCGAAAACAACAAAATATCCCCCCCCATTGCCACGCTTTCCAAAATTGCTGTTTTCTTTGATGTAAGAATCGGCCATTTTTTCTCAGAGTCGGAAGAAGAGGCTCCCTTTGAAGTACTCAGAAGCGGCCAGCGCACCATAATCCCCCGGGTCGTTTCTCA
>VFJK01000185.1 GCA_009886125.1 Geobacter sp.
GCCAGGGGAAGATCGCCAACTACAAGATCCCGCGCTACGTCAAATTCGTCGAAGGCTACCCCATGACCGCCAGCGGGAAGATACAGAAGTTCAAGTTGAGGGATATGGCTATCAAGGAGCTATCGCTCGAAGAGTGACGGAATGGTGCGCCGATTTTTCCCGATCTCTGCGTTGCCCTTCGTCGGGAGGTCGTCGACGTAGCGCTGTTTATGCCCTGTGGGTACTACGACTCCTCCCTCCCTCCTTGGGACGCCTTGACCTCGGAAAAAATCGACGCACCGGAGAGCATGACAAAAATACTCAGTGAGGTTTGAACATGACCGAATATGACTACTGGAAGATCTTCCCGCGGATGCCTAAAAAGGTGACGATCGGGGATATAACGGTTCGCGACGGCTTTCAGCATGAGGAGAAATTCGTTTCGACCGCAGCCAAAATCTACTACCTGGAAGAGCTTATCTTCGCTGGTTGCCGCAACATCGAGGTGACCAACCTCGGCAATCCTGCTTCGATGCCGCAGTTTCGCGATGCCGAGGAACTGCTGACCCATCTGCGAAGCGATTCTTTCCGGAAGAGGTGCGCTGCCCGGGGAATCAACTACGCTGACATCTGCCTCACGGCCATTACCATCCGCGAGTCGGCCGTGGATCGGGCCATCAAGCTGAAAGAGCAGGGGATCGGTCCGGACCGGCTGCTGATGATGGTCTCGACCGAGGAGCAGCATCATTTTGCCAACTCCGGCTGTACCCTTCCGGAGTACTGGAAGGAAGCAGAACGGAGTATCCGGAAGTGTACTGCCGCCGGGATGAAGATGTGCGGCACGGTCAGTACCATCTGGGGGAGCCCGATCGGCGGGGCAACGGAGTTGAGGGATGCGGTCGAATTTGCCCGGCGCTGGCTGGAGATCGGTGCCAGCGATATCGAGCATGCCGATCATGACGGCAGCGCATCAGCCCCTGATGTCTACCGTTACTTCTCCATGATCCTTGACGCGATTCCGGATACCTCCCTGCATATCGCCCATTTCCATGAGACCAAGCGCGTCGCTTCAGCTTCGGTGCTGGCGACACTCCAGGCCGGGATTACCCATTTTGAGGCCACACTGGGTGGTCTTGGCGGCCAGCCGGCGAATTTCCTCGATGATTGCCCGGTCAAGGGGACCGGAGAGTATTATTACAAGGATCCGCGCTTTGTCGGGCTGGTAACGCTGGAGGACACCCTCGTCCAGATCGATGAGATGGGGATAACGCATGGCTGGGATGTTGACCGGGTGTTGACCCTGGGAAGGCAGCTGGAAAAGACGTTCGGCAGGAAACTGCGCTCGGAAGCCATTATCAACGGCCGGACACAGAAAGAAGGACATCCGGAATATGCCCGTCCCGGTCTTGCCAAAGCAAAGCAGGCGAACGACGAGAGCAGTGATCAGAAATTCCCGGCTCATTGGGCAGCACAGGCAGTATTGCCGGAAAAATACCGCAGCTGACTTCACTATTGTCTGCCCGGGCGAGACAGCTCTCGCCCGGCGCTTTTCAGCACGACGGAGAAAGCCGCAATGCCCGTCCTGACTCCTCCCCGGTTCAATATCGTACGCTGGTCCATTTACACAATCCTGGTCGTCACCTATATGCTCGTCTTTTTCCATCGGATGGCACCGGCGGTCATCTCTGCCGATCTGATGAAAGCTTTCAATACATCGGGTGCTGCCCTGGGTTCGCTGGCAGCCATGTATTTCTACATCTACACTGCCATGCAGATCCCGGCCGGTGTGCTGGCAGATACCCTTGGCGCCCGGGTTACGATATCAGTCGGCAGCCTGATTGCCGGGGCCGGCTCTATCCTGTTCGGGCTGGCCGGAACCTTTGCCGGTGTCTCTACCGGGCGTGCCCTTGTCGGATTGGGAGTTTCGGTCGTGTTGATCGGACTCTTCAAGATTATCAGCGTCTGGTTCAGGGAGCGTAATTTCGGTCTTATCAGCGGATTGACCGTCATGCTCGGCAACGTCGGCGCCATTGCTTCTGCCGGCCCCCTGGCCGGAGTACTGAAAACATATTCGTGGCGGACCGTTTTTGTCGTACTCGGAGTCGTGACCCTGATTCTGGCTTTACTGACGGCGTTATTCGTCCGTAACCGCCCGGAAGATATCGGCTTCCCTTCGGTGAGAGAGATGGACGGTCAGGCCAGTCATTCGCCGCGAAAACTGCACTGGTGGGGTGACCTGAAAAGTGTCGTCAGGACCGCAGCAGCCTGGCCGGCTCTCTGGGTGGACTTCGGGATGGTCGGCGGCATGCTGGCTTTTGTGGGCCTCTGGGCGATCCCGTTCCTGCGCGATGTACACGGCCTTGACCGTTCATCAGGGGCGCTGTATACGTCCGTAGCCCTGGCGGGTTTTGCTGTCGGCTCGATACTGTTCGGCTGGCTTTCCGACCGGATGGGACGACGAAAGCCGGTCATAGTGGCCGGTTCATTGGCCTACACTCTGGTCTGTCTCTGTCTTGCCTACGCGCCATGGGCTCCGGGCCTGATCGGCCTGATCCTCTTTGCCCTGCTCGGTTTCAGCGCCGGTGGTTTTATCGTCACTTTTGCCAACGCCAAGGAGGTCGTAGCGCCTGCGCTCTCCGGTATGGTGACCGGTCTGGTGAACACCGGGCTGTTCTTTGGTGCGGCTGTCATGCAGCCGCTGTTCGGCTGGGCCATGGATCTTTCCTGGGATGGCAGGATGGTGAACAGTCTGCGTGTCTACGCCGCTGGAGACTATCATTCCGGGTTCATGCTGATGCTCCTGTTTGCCGGGGTGAGCGTAGCCGGCGCCTGCCGGATCAGGGAGACTCATTGCAGGAATATTACCGTGAATAACTGACCATGCTTTCATGAAGAGGTGATTTTTATGGCTGATGTGTATGCTTCCATTGCTTCTGCCGAGCTTGACGTGCAGGAGCGCCTTGCTGCCGTGCTGGAGCGCCGGGCGGAGAATCCGCAGCAACAGGAGATGCTCAGGGCGTATCTGACAGAAATGAGCTTCCCGCCTGATGCCGAACTGCTTGATCTCGGCTGCGGTACCGGGGCGGTGAGCCGCGTGCTGGCAGGTTTGCCCGGAACGGGACGGGTGGTCGGCGTCGATCCTTCACTGGTGTTCCTGCTGACAGCGCGTCGTTTGAGTGCCGGCGATGAAAAACTGACGTTCATTGAGGGGGATTGCCGCTCCCTTCCTTGTGCAGACAGCAGCTTTGACGGGGTCATCTTCCATACGACCCTGAGTCATGTCCCTGATCCGGAAAAAGGGCTGGCAGAAGCGTTTCGCGTGCTGCGTCCGGGCGGCGTCCTGGCGGTCTTCGATGGCGACTATACCACGACCACCCTTGCGACCGGCGACTATGATCCATTACAGGCCTGCGCTGATGCCGCCATGTCGGCGATCGTCCATGATCGCTGGCTTATACCCCGTCTGGCGAAGATGGTGAAGAACGCCGGATTCAGCGAACTCAGCCAACGCAGCCACGGTTTTGTGGAAACGGAGCAGCCTGATTATATGCTGACTATCGTCGATCGGGGGGCTGATGTGCTTGCAGCCAGCGGCCGGATCGGTACAGATCTGGCGACAGCATTGAAAAGCGAGGCGCGGCGGCGGATAACGGCAGGGTGTTTCTTCGGTTCGATCGCCTATGGAAGCCTGCTGGCAAAAAAGAGAGCCCCGGATACCTGAATAAGCTGCTGCAGAGACCGCCATCGCCATCCAGCGCCGCCTGCAGTGGGACCCAAAAGCGCAAAAATGGTACTTTGCCATTGTTGAAGTTATTGCGGTTCTTATTGAAAGCAACTTGGCGGAACAGAGAGAACCTGGCGCCACAGATCAGGAGATTATCGTATCATCTACGAACTTGATTCTGCTGTCGCTACCGTTATTGTTCACTATGTCCGCCATCGTCGCGAGGCATATCGCCGCTTCTGACCTGCCCTTTTCTGCTCGATCCACTCTTCAGCTCTTCCCCTGCCGGGAAGTTATAAAATATCCACCAACTCGACCTCGAAGGTCAACTTCTCTCCGGCCAGAGGGTGGTTCGCATCGAAGGTGATTTCAGTAGCGCTCTTCTCCAGCACAACAACGCCGAGCTCTTCGTCATCTTCGCCTGACAGGACAAGCTCGTCACCCTCTTCCGCATCAAAATCTTCCGGAAGATCAGCTGCCGGAACCGTGAATATCTTTGTCTCTTCATGCTCGCCGAAACCCTCAGCAGGGTCGAGCACGACCGTTTTTTTCTCGCCTTTTGTCATGCCGACCAGAGCCGCATCTATCTTGGGAAAGAATTCATCTGATCCTATCACTACCTTCATGGGACCGGTTTCATGGTCACATCCGCAGTCATCGGTACTACAACCTCCGCTGCTGCAGTCGTCGTCCTGACAGTCAGCTTCATACGTCGAATCGAAGATCGTTCCATCCTCAAGGGTTCCTTTGTAGTGGATGAGAACCGTATCCCCTTTTTTCGCTTTACTCATTAGTTACTCTCCTTTTCTTTTTCTTCTTCAATATAACGGTCAATAAAGACCTTTTTGTCAATCCGGTCGAGCCCTTTGGCCATCAGTCTGAATCCGATCATTATCAGAATAAGCCCCAGAAAGACAAATGCCGGCGAACGAGCTATCAGAGTGACAATCCCGACTGTCATATATACTATCCCAAGGGTCCGGCAACTGCTCTGCATCTCCAGACCTTTTTTTTGTACTGAAAAAGCATACATCTGATAACAGATCAGCAATATTGGGATTGTAAGCAAAAACTCGATATAAAGACGCATGACTTCTCCTTAAACTGTTGACTCTTAAAGGCGTAGCAACGTAAATATGGGAAGTGTTCAACGTCGGATCAGGAAAAACGGAGTTTATATGATACCTGTTAATGAGACTGAAGCACGCATACTTGGCGCTCTTATCGAAAAAGAGCTGACTACCCCTGAATACTACCCGCTCACATTAAACTCTCTGACAAATGCATGCAACCAGAAATCTAATAGAGATCCGGTAATGGCACTTGAAGAGGTGGATATTGTCCGCGGACTCGACAAGCTCCGGATGAAAGGTTTTGCCCGGCTGTCGGGAGAAGGGGGGAGAGTCCCCAAATACTGTCACTGCCTCGGGGAAAAACTCGCTCCGCCCGAGCTGGCAGTGATTGCAGAGCTTCTGCTCCGAGGGCCGCAGACTCTCGGGGAACTGCGCACCAGAAGCGAGCGGATGTCACCGTTTACTGACATTGCCGCAGTTGAGGAGGTGCTTGCCGATTTGCAGAAGTACGAAGTCCAGCTGGTAGCCCTGCTCCCGCGCCAACCCGGACAGAAGGAGCATCGTTATGCGCATCTTTTGTCAGGAGAGCCACAGCATCCTCAAAGTGAGCGACAATCAACCCCTGAGCCGGCCAGGCTCAAGGTCATGGCCGAGGATGAAAGGATCACCGCTCTGGAATCGGAGGTTGCGGCGTTACGAGAAGAAGTTGCTTCACTCAGGGGAATAGTCGCAGAGTTCAAGGCACAATTTGAGTGATCTTCTTTATCAGGCTGCTCCAGTCGACATCTCTGTATATCTCCAGCAGTTTCTGATTGTTCAGCTGTTCTGAGATACCACTCTGGTCAGGATCATATATCTGGCTGCCGCTGAATTTCCACTGAACGGTTATAAGCTGTGGCGTTTCTGTGTTCAGCTTCCTGCTGAAATAGGCAAAGTTCGGGGTGACCACACCAACTCCGTCCGTCCTGTCTGGCGGGAGAAGCGGGGCCTGCGGGCTGTCAGCGCTTAAAGCATCGATACGGGCCTGCATTCTGCGCTGTTCCGGAGTAAGCTCATCAAGCTCTTTCCGGAACTGCTGAATCCGTTCTTTTACTTTTTCCGGATCTTCCTTTATTCCGGTCGTCACAGAGCGGCTGTTCTCAATCCACTCCTTTTCATCAGCCGGATCGATCCAGGTCCTGGTGGATTCCACGAAAACCTGCCTTTCAACAATAGCTCCTTTATCAGCCGTACTATTCTTTTTCACTTTCCTGGCAGGTTTTGATGATATACCGATCTGCTTTCCGGCAGTCTCAATAGCCGCTTTCAAATACCTTTCCCTGCTCACCGGGAGCCAGAGCGGCCTTTTGGGGGAAGCAATGACAGCCACAATGCGGCCATTGTTCAGGTATGCGGTCATCCCGGCACGCTCACCGGACTGCTTCGGTTCCGGAAGCAGATACCCCTCACTGTCGCGGTACAGGACCGGCAGATTGGCAAATACATGGCCAAGATTGTTAATTGATATATCCATCGTAGCCGGGGTATTGAAAGCTGCTTTGATCCTGCCGTCTTTCTCTTCGTAACGACCTAACATCATTGCAAGGACAGCGGTCAGATGTGAAGGCGGGCAGCTTTTGCCTTTACATGAGTCGTACCTGTCCCTGGCCGAGATCGATCCCCAGAAACGCGCCTCAAAACCTTTTGGCGGATTCATTGCCGGGGCTGCCGTGACAATCCGCGAGATATCCTGGAGAGAAGCCCTTATCTTTTTCTGCCTGTCCTTCGGAATGCTTTTCAGGTCGGCGCCAGGCTCACTCAGAGAGAAAGACCACTTCCCCTCTTTTTCAGAGAGAGGGACATACTCTTCAGCAGATGCATGCGAAAATGTAAACAGCATTCCGGCTATCAAACAACAGAATAGAGTACGCACGATGGCCTCCTCCTGACCAATTTTTATCAGACGATAGCATGAAATGTCGATGGAGCAAAACAGAAAGCTGTTTCAATAAGCACTGTATAATCTGACAATTAGTGCTATTATAAATACTTAACCCTCAAGAGGTAACTATGGTTCCTGCGAAAAGTACCACCATGCCGCTGACCGGCATGACCTGTGCCAATTGTGCATTAAGAGTCGAATCCAGCCTGCGCACTCTGCCGGGTATCAACAATGCCACAGTCGATTTTGCCGGCGAAAAACTGACCGTCACCTTTGATCCGTCCCAGCTGTCTGAAAAAGAGATCATCGCCTCTGTCCACCGGATCGGCTATGGCGTCGCCACCGGCAAGCTGGACCTGCCCGTTACCGGCCTGCAGGATAATACCGATGCACTGACGCTGGAAAAGTTACTCAGCAGCCAGGAAGGTGTCCTTGCAGCAACGGTTGGATACGGCAGCGAACGAGCCGTTGTGGAATATATCCCCGGCATGACAACAGTCGCGGAGCTTGCCGGAATAATCCGTAGCGCAGGATTCGATATTGTGCAGGCTGCTGACTCTGAAGAGGTTGAAGACGTTGAAGCTGCCGTACGTGCCGCCGAACTCGAAAAACAGAAGCGCTTACTGCTACTCGGCATTATCTTCACCCTTCCGCTGATAATCTACAGCATGGCGCGCGATTTCCGCCTCGTCGGCTTTCAGGGCGATAACTTTGCCATGCTTTTTGCGGCGACCGTTGTTCAGTTTGTCGTCGGCTGGCAGTTTTACGTCGGAGCCTGGAAAAGCCTCCGTTTTGGCAGTGCCAATATGGATGTTCTGATTGCGCTGGGATCGTCAGCCGCCTATTTTTCCAGCCTCCTTGTTACGATCGGCATCATCCAGAGTCCCAACGTCTATTTCGAAACCGGTGCTGCCATAATCACTCTCATCAAGCTCGGCAAGTACCTGGAAACGCGGGCCAAAGGCAAAACTTCGGCAGCGCTGAAAGCCCTGATGGGTCTGCGCGCCAAGACCGCCTGCGTGGTGCGGAACGGCGTTGAAACAGTGATAAGCGTCGAGCAGGTTGTGGTCGGCGATACGGTTATAGTTCGCCCCGGCGAAAAAGTCCCTGTCGATGGCATCATCACTGAAGGCCGCTCGGCCATTGAAGAGTCAATGATCACCGGCGAGTCAATGCCGGTCAGCAAAGGCCCGGGTGATGAAGTCATCGGTGCCACGATCAACCGGGAAGGCCTGATCAGATTCGAAGCGACCAAAGTCGGCAAAAACAGTGCACTGGCACAGATAGCACGGCTGGTGCAGGAAGCTCAGGCCAGCAAGGCCCCCATCCAGAAACTGACCGACGAGATAGGGAAATATTTCGTCCCGATCATCATCGGCATTGCCCTCTGTACCTTCTTCGGCTGGCTGTTTATCGCCCATATCGCCTGGACCGGGGCACTGATGAATGCCATTGCGGTGCTCGTTATCGCCTGCCCCTGCGCCATCGGCCTGGCGACACCAACAGCGATCATGGTCGGCACTTCGAGGGGCGCGGAAAGCGGCATCCTCTTCAAAAGCAGTGAGATTCTTGAACGTGCCGGTCGCGTGAATATCGTTGTCTTTGATAAAACCGGCACCCTCACCCGGGGTGAGCCGGCCGTGACCGATATTGTCGCTACGGCTGAAGTACCTGCCAATGAAATCCTGCGTCTGGCAGCCAGTGCTGAACGTGGCTCGGAGCATCCTTTGGGGCGCTCCATCGTCAAGACCGGACAGGACAGGGGATTGACGCTTGTCGATCCGGAACAGTTCCGTGCTTTCGGCGGATTTGGCATTCGCGCTGTCGTTGAAGATACCGCCGTCATCATAGGTAATCCGCGGATGATGGAGAATGAAGGGATTGATATAAAAGCTCTTCAGACAGAGGTGCTGCGGCTGCAATCCGAAGGGAAGACCGCCATGATCGTCGCGGTCAGCAGAGTGGGTGGCAATGAGCCAGCCAGGCCGATCGGCGTGATTGCGGTTGCCGATACGGTAAAGCCGGGAGCAAAGGAGGCAATAGCCGAACTACGCCTGCTGGGTCTCGAAATTGTCATGCTTACCGGCGATAACCAGAACACCGCCTATGCAGTTGCCCACCAGGTCGGCATAAGCAGGGTCATCGCCGAAGTGCTCCCTGCTGACAAGGCCGAGGCGATAAAGAAGTTACAGGCCGCGGGCACACTTGGCAATTTTGCTCACCCGACCGTCGCCATGGTAGGAGACGGCATCAACGACGCTCCGGCACTGGCACAGGCTGATGTCGGCATTGCCATTGGGACCGGCACCGACATAGCCATGGCCGCTGCCGGGATCACCCTCATCAGCGGCGAGCTGTCTGGTGTCGGCCGGGCCATTTCACTGTCACGGGCTACGTCACAAACCATTGTCCAGAATCTGATCTGGGCCCTGTTCTACAATGTCGCACTTATCCCGGTCGCCGCCTATGGCCTGCTCATACCGATGTTTGCCGCCGGAGCAATGGCCTTCAGCTCGATTTTCGTGGTAACCAACAGCCTCCGGTTGCGGGCGTACAAAGTGCAGACATTCGCTCCGAAAAAATCCCTTCTCCGGCAAACGCTGGAAATGGTGCCACGGGTCATCGCCCCGGCAGCCGCGCTGGCACTGCTCATCATCGCACCAATGGTCTTCATGCCCGGCACCATGGAAATTCAGGGAACCATCAACAATTCGATGACTCCTGCCTTGATGATGACCATGGCAATCGCCAATGCCCTGATCGCGGTCTCCTACGCATCCATCCCTTTTTTCCTGGTCGTCTTTGTCAGAAAGCGGAAGGATCTGCCGTTCTCCTGGGTGATTTTCCTTTTTGGCCTTTTCATCCTCGCCTGCGGCACTACCCATCTTGTCCATGTGGTCGGCCTCTGGTGGCCGGTGGACTGGTGGCAGGCAACAGTCGATACAATCACTGCCGTCGTCTCACTGGCAACTGCAATCGTTGTCTGGCCGATACTCCCCAAGATTCTGTCGATCCCCAGCCCTCAGCAGTTACGGCTGGTCAACAGCGAGCTGCAGAAGGAGAAAGACAAGCTTGAGCGTACCCAGGGCGAATTGCAGAAAGCGTATGATGAAATTGAGCATCGCGTCACCGAGCGGACCGAAGAGCTGGTAGTTGCCAACAGATCGCTACAGAATGAAATTAAAGAGCGCTTGCAGGCTGAAGCAGAAAAACGCCGCCTGAACAATGAACTTGAACAGCGGGTCGTCGAACGCACTGCCCAGCTCGAAGCAGCCAACAAGGAGCTGGAGGCGTTCTGCTACTCGGTCTCACACGATCTCAGGGCACCGCTCAGACATATCGACGGCTATGCGGATCTCCTTGTCTCGCGCTGCCGCGATGAACTGACCGATAAAGGGGTGCACTATCTCGACACCATTGCCGCTTCCGCCCGCCAGATGGGGGTGCTGATCGATGACCTGCTGCAGTTCTCCCGCACCGGACGGGCTGAAATGCGCCAGGAACGGATGGACATGAACCAGATAGTGCAGGAAGCCCTGACCACTTTAAGGGAGAGCACATCCGGGCGCAGCATCGAATGGGTCATCAATGAGCTGCCTTCCGTTCACGGTGATCACGCCCTGATCCGTCAGGTCTGGATCAATCTGCTCGACAACGCCGTCAAATACAGCCGGACAAGAGAGGTCGCCCGGATAACCGTCAGCGCCAGCAGAGAAAAAAGGGAGATCGTCTTCGCTGTTACGGACAATGGAGTCGGCTTCGATATGCAGTACGTCGATAAACTCTTTGGTGTCTTTCAGCGACTGCACTCTACAGAAGAATTCGAAGGGACCGGTATCGGCCTTGCTACCGTTCAACGCATTATCAATCGCCATGGCGGCCGTATCTGGGCCGAAGCCGAGCTAGATCATGGTGCGACATTTTATTTCACCCTGCCGGCACAAAAGGAGGAAGACCATGTCTGACCTGCGACCGATTCTGCTAGCTGAAGACAACCCCAATGATGCTGAACTGACCCTTGAGGCCTTGACCGCGAACAACCTTGCCAACCGGGTCATTCATGTCAAGGACGGTGTGGAAGCGATGGAGTATCTGCACTGCGAAGGAAGATACAGCCAGCGAAAGCCCGGTAAGCCGGCTGTCGTCGTCCTCGACATTAAAATGCCGCGTATGGATGGCATCGAAGTACTGCAGGCGATCCGCTCCGATCCGGCCCTGAAAATGATCCCGGTGGTGATGCTTACCTCGTCCCGGGAGGAACAGGACCTGATACGGAGTTATGAACTGGGAAGCAACGCCTATGTCGTAAAACCGGTGAAATTCTCCGAGTTCATCGAAGCGGTGAAACAGGTCGGCATCTTCTGGGGCTTGCTGAACGAAGTCCCGCCTGAGGGAGTATCAACCAATGAAAACGGAAAATGATGCAGAAAAAAGTTGCGGATTCTGCATCTCGAAGATTCACCGCGGGATGCGGAGATTATCCGGGAACGGCTGCTGGATTCCGGCTTTTCCTTACAGCTCGACCTGGCTGCGAATGAACAGCAATTCACCGCTTTCCTGAAAAGCGGCAGCTATGATCTCATCCTGGCAGATTACCACCTTCCCGCATTCGAGGGAGAAGAGGCGCTCCGCCTGTCGAAACTGTACTGTCCGGACGCTCCATTCATCTGTGTCTCCGGCGCCATCGGTGAGATAAAGGCGGTGGCACTCCTCAAACAGGGCGCCACTGACTATGTCTCCAAAAACATGCTCGACAAACTTTCCATCTCAATCGTCAGAGCACTGGATGAGGAGTGGGAGCGCAATGAGCGCCGTCTGGCAGAGGATGCACTGCTGAAAAGCGAGGAACGTTTCAGGCAGATAGCTGAAAGCACCGAAGAGTGGATATGGGAAGTCAGTAATGACGGGTTATATACCTATTCAAACTACCTTGTTGAAAAAATTCTTGGTTACAAAGCGGAAGAGGTAGTCGGGAAAATGCATTTTTTTGACTTCTTTCCTTCTGACAAGAGAGAACAGATGAAGCAGGATGCCTTTGCAGCCATTGTCTCTAAAAGTATCCTCGTAAAATATGTCAATGAGAATGTGCATAAGGATGGAAGAGTAATCATTATTGAAACAAGTGGTGCGCCGATCCTGAACAGCAGCGGAGACCTTTTGGGTTATCGAGGTGTTGATATTGACATCACTGAGTATCGAAAGCTTGAAGCAGAGCTTCTTCAGGCACAGAAGATGGAATCGGTCGGTCAACTCGCCGGCGGTGTTGCCCACGACTTCAACAACATGCTGGGTGTCATCCTCGGCAATTCTGAAATGGCTCTTATGAATATGGAGTCGTCGCACCCGCTCTTTGACAAGTTGATGGAAATACACAAAGCCGCCGAACGCTCCGCTGATCTTACCCGGCAGCTCCTGGCCTTTGCCCGGAAGCAGACTGTTCAACCGAAGGTGCTGAATCTGAACGAAAACCTGTCGGGAATGCTCAAGATGCTGCAACGGCTCATCGGTGAAAACATCCAGTTGAGCATGAAGAGTTCGGCGAATCTCTGGCAGCTGAAAATGGATCCGACCCAGTTAGACCAGATCATCGCCAATCTCTGCATCAACGCCCGGGATTCGATCTCTGACTCAGGATTACTGACGATCGAGACATCAAACATCGTCTGCAACGAATCTGACTGCTCGGACCATGCCGGATTTGTCCCGGGAGAGTATGTACTCCTGTCCATAAGTGACAACGGCTGCGGTATGGACAAGAGTACCCGGGAGAGGATCTTCGAGCCCTTCTTCACCACCAAAGAGGTCGGTCAGGGAACAGGACTCGGACTGGCAACGGTGTACGGGATCATCAAACAGAACAACGGCTTCATCAACGTGTACAGTGAACCGGGACACGGTACGACCTTCAGGATCTACCTGCCGAGGTATGCAGCTGAAGACGGCCAGCCCACAGACGCGATCGAAGAGGAGATCCCGGTATGCCGGGGAGAGACAGTGCTTCTGGTTGAAGATGAGCCGACGCTTCTGATACTGTCGAAGCTGATCCTTGAAGAGCTGGGGTATGCCGTGCTGACCGCAGCTACGCCGGATGAGGCAATCCGTACTGCACAAGTGCACAGTGGACCGATTCAGTTGCTGATGACCGATGTGATAATGCCGGAGATGAACGGACGGAAGCTGGCCGAAAAAATCCGGCCGTCCAGACCGGAGATGAAATGCCTGTTCATGTCCGGCTATACAGCAGACGTCATAGCCCAGCACGGCGTGCTTGAGGAAGGGATTCAGTTCATCCAGAAGCCGTTCTCGATAAAGGCTCTGGCAATGAAGGTCAGGGAGACATTGGGGAGTTGACAATAACCGGATTTCCCCCATCGAGGATTTCCCGTATTTTTGAAAGCAGGGTGATCGGGTTTACCGGTTTTAACAGCAGAGAGCATGTATTTATCTGGTCATCGTCAATAATATCAGCAGTGTAGCCGCTCATGAATATTACCGGGATGTCAGACTTCATCCGGCATATTGCCTGATACATCTCCCATCCGTTTTTCTTCGGCATGATCACATCGGATATTACCAGAGCGATTTCATCAGCATTGCTTCGGAACAGCTCTTCACCCTCTTCTCCGTTCTCTGCCGTTAAGAGGGTGTACCCCTGCTCCGTCAGCAGGGTTGTCATTATTTTCCGGATGGCAGCATCGTCCTCGACCAGGAGGAGTGTTTCACTGCCGAAAAGAAACGGTACATCTTCAGGCCGCTCACTCCGCTCCGGCTGATGCCCCAGAAGAGGCAGATATATCTTGAACGTCGTCCCCTCTCCGGGTTCGCTCCAGAAGTAGATGGCCCCGCCATGCTTCTTTACCGCACTGTAGGCCATTGAGAGGCCGAGGCCTGTCCCTTTTCCCACCGCCTTGGTAGTGAAGAAAGGATCGAAAATCCGTTCCTGTGTCGCCTTGTCCATGCCGAGGCCGGTATCGGAAACAGTGATAACTGCATATCTTTCCTGAGCCTTCAGCTCTTCTGCCAGAAAATCACTTTCAATCAGACATTTATCGGCAACAGTTATACTCAGCAACCCGCCGGAAGGCATCGCATCCCGGGCATTAACCGCAAGGTTGACAATAAGCTGCTCTAACTGCCCCTTATCAGCCATCACCTGCAGATTTCCGTCAGGCAGCTCTATTTTGAGCTCGATATCCTCTCTGATAAGTCGGGAAAGGCTTTTCTGCAGCCCGCGCATTATTTCGGTCAGATTCACCGGGACAAGCCTGATCTCTTCCTTTCGACTGAACATCAGCAGGCTTTTGGTCATCTCTTCAGCCCTGGCTTCAGCCATAAGGATTTCATCGATCATGGCTACTGAGGCGGGATCATCTTCGAATTTCATTTTCAGGATTGTGCCGTATCCTGATATGACGGTAAGGATGTTATTGAAATCATGCGCAATGCCCCCGGCAAGAGTCCCCATTGCCTCCATTTTTTGGCTCTGCAGCAGCTGCGACTCCAATTGCCTTTGCGCCGTGATATCCTCCTTGATCCCCACATATCCGGTTATGACCCCTTCACCGGTTGTGATGGGTGATATCTTTGCATGTTCCCAGAAAATCTCACCGCTCTTCTTCCGGTTCGCCAGGTCTCCTTCCCAGATATGACCGGAACTGATCGTTTCCCAGAGCTTTTTGTAGGTCTGATAAGGGGTCTCGCCTGATTTCAATATCCGCGGGTTCTCCCCGAGCACCTCTTCCATGCTGTATCCAGTCAACTCTGAGAACTTCGGATTAACGAACTCGATATTCCCGAGAATGTCTGTAATCACAATGCTGACCGGACTCTGCTCAATCACTTCGGAAAATTTGCCGAGGACTGCTGTCCTCTCCTGAACAGCGACTTCAAACTCCTGATGCCAGCGGCTGATCTCTTCAGCCATCGTATTGAATGCAGCTGAAAGCACCCCTATTTCGTCTTTATCGCCCACTGTCACTCTAGCGTTAAGATCACCCTGTTGTACTCTATTTACCATAGTGGTGAGTCGTTCGAGAGGTTTCAGAAGGTTGCGGGTTACGAAATAAAGCAGCGCGAGGAGAAGAGTAAGTCCGAGTCCTACCTGATAAAGCCTGATGGAAAGACCGAAATGGCCTGCAGAAAAAATTAGAAGAAAAAACAGTAAAGAACCGCCGCCGAACAGGCCCAGAATTTTCCAGCGGATTGTTCTCGGTGATCGTATGAAGGAGCGTTTCGACCGTTCTGATTTCATCTCGTCAATCCTGTTCCATATTAATCATATAGAGCACCCTTTCACCTGTGTCTGGTCGTGTTTCATGCCGCAGGCAGATAGACCTTGATGGTCGTCCCCTGCCCCGGTTGGCTGAAGAGCTGCAATGCTCCCTTATGCGCCGCTATAATCCCCAGAGTCGCGGGCATCCCCAGACCACGCCCGAAAAATTTGGTGGTGTAAAAAGGCTCGAATATTTTGCTTCTGATTTCATCATCCATACCGCAGCCGGTGTCCGTAACCTCAAGGCAGGCATACCTGCCCGCCGCTATGAACTTGCCTTGATAATCCCTGAGCGGATCTCCTTCCCTGATTTCTGTTGTTGCCAGGGAGATTCGCAGTTCACCCTGCGCTTCGCCGATTGCTTCGGATGCATTGATGATCAGATTCTTGACAATCTGCCTGAGCTGTTCGCTATCGCCTTGGATCATTGTAGCATCAGCTGCCAGATCGACTTTGATGACCGTATTCTGCGGGATGGTGGCTTTCAGCAGCCTGACCATTTCATCCACCAGAGTCGTCATGTCGACCTGCATGATGACAGACTGGGTCTTCCCGGCATATGCCAGCATCTGACGGCAGAGTTCAGCAGCACGCTCTGCTGCTTTTTCGATCTCCGGAATACTATCCGCAACCTTTTCCGGACGAAATTTCAAAATACCGCAGTAGCCGAT
This sequence comes from Geobacter sp., assembly GCA_009886125.1. Lineage (GTDB taxonomy): Bacteria > Desulfobacterota > Desulfuromonadia > Geobacterales > DSM-12255 > VEOV01. The sequence goes on from VFJK01000185.1 coordinate 15,641, forward strand.
GATCGTCGCCAGGATGTTGTTGAAGTCGTGAGCAAGGCCGCCGGCCAAGACTCCCAGACTTTCCAGCTTCCGGGCATTCTGGAGGTGTTGTTGCATTGCCAGCTTTTCTTCCTCTGCCCTGTCCCGCTCGTCCAGATAATGCTGTAAATTGCGTCGTCCGGTTACGATACCGATGACACCCACGATCCAGACAATGCCAAAAGTTGTCGCCTTCCCCGGAATAGCGCTTAAAACCCGCTCACGATACGGGGCCCATGGCACAGAAATGCTGATGCCGCCGCGTACATCACCATTCTTGTACCCTTGTGAGGCATGGCATTTCAGGCAAGCCTCCTCCACGCTCATAGATTTCATGAAGCGAATATAAGACTCGCCATCGATCATTTCCTGAGACATTGACTCACTGGCGCCACTCTCAAACGCCTTCAGCGCTTCAGTTTCCCAGGCATCAGCGACATTTGCCGGCCGGATCGGCTTCAGGCTGGTTATGTGGCCACGCAGGTCGTACTGCTCCCTGGCCAGTTCATGCACCTGACGTGTCATATATGCCGGGTTCATCAGGGTAAGAGACTTACCTGAAGGGGCCGTTATGTCTCTATCCGGAATATGCGAAAGGTAGGGATTGGGAGGAGTCCGTTCTGTAATCGGCACATAAACGCCGCCGTGCATGGTTGCCCATCTGCGATAAACCAGATCCTTGTTGAAATTGTCGCGGGCAACGGCTTTGGCAGTGGTAAGCTGGGAAAGGTAGAACTGATAGCTGTCCCAGGCGGCAAAACCCAGGATAAGAAGTGTCCAGAAGATAATCAGCTGATAAAGCGGACGGAGTGGGATTGCACTGCTTGTCAGTCCGTCAGTATCTGCTTGCGAGGAGCTGTTGACATGTGGCATCTGCCGGATCTCCATAAGAAGTACAATTCAGTGCCGCGATCAAACCTCAAGTTTCCAGCAGCTCCTTGATCTTCTCTAAAAAGGTTCCGATGGAAAACGGTTTGGGGAGAACAGCATCAGCTCCGAACATCCCCGCCATGGTAAACATTTCGGACATCTTCATATGGGGAGAGCCTCCGGAAACCAGGAGGATCTTGACCGTCTTATCTGTCTGCCGCAGCTCCATGATGGCCTCCAACCCCTCTTTTTCAGGCATATAGAGATCTGTTATCACCAGATCAGGGCGCTCTTTCATAAACATTTTGAGCCCCTCCATACCGTTTGTCGCAGACTTGACATCATAGCCGGCATCCACAAGAATCATGCAGACCATACTGTTGAACTGCTGATCGTCATCAATGACAAGTATTTTGGCTTTCATGCTGTCTTTGAGCTCTATTAAAGGGCAAACGACTGTCTGAAGCTACATCTCAAGAGATCAAATTATAGCAGGAGTTGCGCAGAGTGCAAATGAAGCGGCTGATTAAATGGGGAGGGAGTGTCTGTCAATACGCCCTTATGAGCGGATCATGACCAGCATCATCTTGAATTTTTCAACTGCTTTGAGGGAATGGGGAATGTTTGAAGGCATGATGATGAACTCTCCGGCTGATACCCGTTGAACTTTTCCATCGATCGTGACATCAGCAGTACCGTCTACGATCTGTACAAAAGCGTCAAAAGGGGCGGTATGTTCGCTAAGCCCCTGTCCTGCTTCAAATGAGAAGAGGGTGATGGTACCGGTTTTTCGATCAATAAGTGTACGGCTGACAACTGAACCGCTCTGGTATGATACAAGTCCGCTTATCTCAACTGCTTTGCCGATAATGTTTTCTGCTGATTCGCTCATACCCTTCTCCTGTATCGTATTATATCTCTATCGGCTTGTATTCAAGCTCCCTGCTTTTCTGCATATACGAGCGGCCTTCGAATATTCCGCCTTCTGCTACCGTCAGTCTGGAGGTATATATGTCGCCGTACACCTCTCCTTTCGGCTGAATTTCGACGCTTTCCAAAGAGTGCACATTACCGGTAACCCTTCCGGCAGCGATCAGTGATTTGGATGATACATCTCCGAGGACGTTTGCCCCCTCACCGACAATGACTGACTCCGCAGTGATAGAACCTTCAAAACGGCCGTCAATCCTGACTGTGCCTTTGGAGACGATCTCACCTTTAATAACAGTATCGGTCCCGACAATGACTTCAAGTTTCGGATGTTTTCTGCTACTGAACATCAGCTTTGTCTCCAGTCCATTGGCAAGGGATAAAAACCCCTTTCAATTCTTGCTTTCCAGAAACGGTGCGGGATTTACACTCTGCCCGTTACGCCAGACTTCATAATGGACATGTGGGCCGGTAGAGATACCGGTAGAACCTGAATAGGCTATGATATCCCCACGCTTGACTGTCTGACCGGCCATGACCCTGTTCCTGGAGTTGTGCGCATAGACCGTGCTGAGACCGTGCCCATGCTCGACGACAACGATATTCCCGCTTCCGCCGCTCCTGGCGGAGAAACTGACTACTCCGTCAGCTGTTGCATGAAGAGGTGTCCCTTTCGGCATGGTAATATCTATCCCGGTATGAAGTTTCCGCCCACCGAAACGGGGATGTTCACGCATACCGAACGGAGAACTGATCTTGCCTGTTGCGGGCCAGCCACTGGGACTTGAGCGGAAGACATCCTTTTCCTTCGCCAGATAACTCCTTATCTCATCGACAGCAGCAATAGAGCTGGTGATGTCCCTCTTGAGTGCTTCTACATCAATAGAGCCTTCTTCAGGTACGCTTTCGAGGTTATTCAGTACCGCCTTGCGTGAACCAAGCGAAAACAGTTTCCTGAACTGGGATTCAGACTCCTTGAGAGAAGCCATCGTCGACTCCATCTCGACAAAGTGCTTCGACATCCGCGCATATTCATTTTTCATACGATAATAGTCGAACGCCTGAATCGAGAGAGAAACCGTGAAGATCGAGCCAAGAATGGCCATAACGCAGAAGAATGCAGCAGCGATCACCGGTATCCGGACACTTCTGGAACTGAACCTGGAGTGCGGAACCAGCATGATTGTTATCGGAGTATGGATCTTCTTCAGCAGGAGGCGGAGTTTGTACATATCCCGGACCTCTTCTAGATTGATATCGCAGATAAAGTTAAGTTGAAATGGGAAGGCGATAATACCCCCCTATCACTCCGATTTCAACTCAAAACTCTTCTTCGCACTTTTCACTTGTCCGATGCTGCCCTCCGTTATACTCTGCTTCCCTATGAAATGGCTCCTCTGTGTATCAATCGGACTGTATCTCTTTGGCGGTTTCCGCCGCTCCCTCTTTTTTGCCGGAGTTGCTGCAGAACTCGTCTACCTGGGATTTAGAGGTATCGAGCTCGGGCGCCTCCCCCTGATCGGCCCTCACGACACCCTGGCCTTTTTCTCGACAAGCTGTGCACTGATGACAATCCCGTTTCTTGTCAGCGCATCCCTGCGCGACTCCAACAGGTTCCGGATCGGCGCTTCCCTGCTCGCCGCCGTTACCGGTCTAATGGCACTCCCTTTTCCGGCTTTTAATATGCCGATGCCGCCGATCCTGAACACCCTCTGGTTCGAGCTGCACGTTGCTATGGCCTTCTTTGCCTATGCACTTTTCGGGATAGGAGCAATCCTGGGAATACTCTTCCTGCTGGCTGAGGAAAAAAAGTTCCTGGAGATGCAGTACATGGCAGCACTTGTGGGCTTTTCGTTCTTCTCGGCATCAATGACTTCCGGGGGGATCTGGGGATATTTCGCCTGGGGCACCTACTGGCTCTGGACTCCGAAAGAGTTCTGGACTTCCATTCTCTGGCTGTATTACGGGACATATCTCCATCTCAGGCTTAAAGGCTCCAGGTGGGAGAAAACCATAGCCTGGGGAGGGATTGTGGGTTTCGGCGTGACGATGTTTACCTATCTGGGGGTCAGTTTGTTAATGAAGAGCTCGCACAGTTTTTAGAAGGACATCGATGAAAGCACTATTGCACAACCTTTACAACAAACTCGCCTCACTTACCTTCGGTCTCTGGCTGCTGTGCGGGGTAATGCTCTTTCTTGCGGCAGGCTCATTTCTGCAAGGTGAAGGGTCGAGTATTAACGAGGTCGCTCTTCTCGACTGGCTGCGGGAGGTTCCACTGCGGGAATCCTGGTGGCTATGGATTTCGATCGGGATCATTGCACTTCTTGCCCTCAATACACTTCTCTGCAGCATTGAATCCCTCAGGACAAAGTGGCTGAAAGGGAGTTTTCTTGTCAGAATCGCACCCCAGCTTTTACATCTCGGCTTTCTCTTCATCATGCTCGCACATCTGCAAAGCGCCTACGGCGGCTTCAAGCAGGTAATGCAAGTAGAGAAAGGCTCTGCGATCACCTTTCCGGACGGATCGAATGTCGTATTTACTGATTTCGCGGTAACCTACAGCAAAATGGGAATGCCTACTGCATACTCCGCAACACTCAACTATCGGGCAACCGGAGCCTTCCAGAGTCCTGCCATGCTGACAGCTGTCATCTCTCCCAATCATCCGTTCTTTTATCAGGGGCACGGGATCTATATCAAGGATATTGCACCGCCGCCGATGAAGGCAGCCCTGGTTGAAGTCCATAAAGAGCCGGGTGCAGCTATGGCTTTGGCCGGGGGGATCATTTTTACGATTGCGAACCTGATTCTGCTTGCCAGAAACCGGGAGAAAAGCATATGAACAGCGATATTATCCTTCTTGGTCACGGGAGCGGCGGCAGGCTTTCGCATCAGCTGCTTGATGAGCTGATAATCCCGGCACTTTCCGAGTCCGGATCTGCAGGGCAGAATGACGCGGCACTGCTTGACACACCCTCCGGCCGTCTCGCCTTTACGACTGACTCCTATGTTGTTGACCCGGTATTCTTTCCGGGCGGGAATATCGGCGATCTTGCCGTAAACGGCACGATAAACGATCTGGCGATGATGGGAGCAGAGCCTCTCTGGCTGAGCGTCGGCCTTATCCTTGAAGAAGGGTTCAGTAAAAATGAGCTCGCGGTGATCCTGGCTTCAATGCGAAAGGCTGCAGACAGCGCCGGTGTCCGGATTGTCACCGGTGACACCAAAGTAGTACCGCGAGGGAAAGCCGACCGGATCTTTATCAACACATCAGGGATCGGCGTCATTTTACACGATCTGGAGATTCATGGCGCAAATGCCCGCCCCGGAGACAGCATCATTGTCAGCGGGACAATCGGCGATCACGGCATAGCCGTCATGGCAAGCAGGGAAGGGCTGGAACTGGGGACCTCCATCAAGAGCGACTCTGCCGCGCTTAACTCGCTTGTTGCAGAGCTTGTCGCCGGTTTGGGCAGCAACCTGCATGTGCTTCGTGATCCGACCAGGGGAGGAGTGGCAACGACGCTGAAGGAAATTGCTCAGCAATCCGGAGTAGACCTGCTTCTCAGGGAGGATTCTCTTCCGGTGAAAACCGCTGTAAAAGGTGTCTGTTCGATTCTTGGACTTGATCCGCTCTATGTTGCAAATGAGGGGAAGATGCTTCTCTTTGCTGCGCCGGAATCTTCAGCCAGGGCTGTCGAACTGCTGAAGCTCAATCCATTGGGGATCGATGCGGCAATAATCGGCGAGGTGACGGGAAAGGGTAGCGGCAGGATATCCCTGGAAACCAGTTCCGGCGGGTTCAGAAGCGTTGAAATGCTCAGCGGTGAGCAGTTGCCGAGAATATGCTGAACCGTCGACCTGAACCTTGCAACGAATACGGAGTGAGCGTATCCGTTAACCGGTCCCTATGTTGAACCTCTCGATCCGCTCTCTCAGCGTATTCCGACTTATTCCGAGAAGCTTTGATACATACACCTGATTGAAATTTCCTTTCTCCATTGCCATCTCTACAAGAGCCTTTTCGAGACCTGAATTCACATTTTCAAAGACCGTCCCTTTCTCTTTCAGGCAGATTTTTTCGAAAACAGGTTCAAGGAGACTTCTGAAGAATGCATAATAATTGTCTGTATCAGCAGCAATACTCTGCCTGTCGGCTGTCCGTTTCGTCTGTGTAAACGGGTCAAGGTCGTCCGGCATCAGAAGCTCTCCCTTGCTGATGACCGTGGCAGAGTCGATAACGTTTTTCAGCTCCCGTATATTCCCTTCCCATTTCTGGGCAAGCAGAATATCCAGCGATTCAGGAGCAAGCCCGCTGATCTTTTTCCCGTATTTTCTGGCAAACTTTCTGGTAAAGAAATTTACCAGCAGGGGGAGGTCTTCAATACGATCTCTCAAGGCAGGAAGATAAAAAGATACAACCCTTAACCGGTAAAACAGGTCGATCCGGAAGCTCTTCTCCTTTACTGCATTTACAAGACTCTTGTTTGTTGCGGCAATGATCCGTACATCTACCTTGATCGTCTCGTTCCCGCCTACCCGTTCGAAAGTCTGGTTCTCGAGAACCCGGAGAAGCTTCCCCTGGTTTACCAGACTCATCTCCCCGATCTCATCAAGAAAAAGGGTCGCTCCGTTGCACTGCTCGAATTTCCCTATGCGGCGTGACTGGGCATCGGTGAAGGCACCTTTCTCATGGCCGAACAGTTCGCTCTCCAGCAGATTTTCCGGAATAGCTGCACAGTTAACAGCCATGAAGGGGCGGTTCATCCTGGATGAATTATTGTAGATGGCTCTGGCAAGCAGCTCCTTTCCTGTTCCGCTCTCTCCCTGAATCAGAACCGTTGCGTCTGTCTGTGCAACCTTCCCGACCATCTTCCATATCTCGATCATCTCAGGCGATGACCCGATCATTACGTCGGTATTGGTGTCATCGATCTTTTCAGGCCCCACTGCTTTTGTATAAAGGACTTTTCTGCTCAGCAGATTACATTCGAGCGCCTTGGCAAGAACTGCCTTCAGCTTCACAATATCAAACGGCTTGGTAAGATAATCGTACGCACCATATTTCATGGCTTCGATGGCAAACTGAGTGCTGCTTTGACCTGAAGTCATGATAACCGCTATGCCGGGATCAACTTTCTTTACTGAAGAGAGGACTTCCAGACCGGTTCTGCCCGGGAGAGATATATCAATGATGGCAGCATTCGGATGCTGTGTCGCAACGATCCGTTCAGCAGCCTCTCCGCTCTCCTCAAGGATAACCTCCATCCCTTCACCCTCGAAAATCTGCTTCATCATTTCAAGTATGGCACGATCATCATCGATTATCAGTAACCTGCTCTTCATCTGTAGCTCCGATCAAAAAATGCAATAATCAACTCATGAAATAACCATACCCTCCCTGAATGAATAAATCAACTAATTCTGCTCAAATATTGAACAGTAGATTTCTTCTGAAATCCTCATCTTCCTGACTCGCTTACCCTGTTCAAAATAGGCTCTCCTGCTCACTTTCTGTAATGCCCTGATATTAAAGGTTTTTTCAATACAGCAGACCGCCTACTGTTCAAGTTTTAAACAGGGCCGCAGGAGACCGATACGCCCGTCAGCAAATATGCAAGTCAAATAACTTAATCATTACAGCGCGTTACAAATACTGCACCCCGAGGATAACAATGGCACCATCCATGTAACTCATATAGTTAACAGATCGAAAATGAGGAGGGATGAGCCATGCTAACCACTATCGGAAAAAAAACCCTGTTAAAAGTAATCGCCACTGGTTCCTGTAGCGCCATAATCTCTTTAGCAGCATTGACTGCAGATATATATGCCGGGACAGTGAGCTTTACACCTCAGGCGTCAACATCAGTCGCTTCGACTTCACCAAGCGGCGGGGACTGCCTCTACACTGCACAGCTTGCATCTGATCCGGCACTCAAGGCCGCCTTCTCCAGAAAAATAAGTGCCGTAAGAGACGGAATCTATGAAGAGAGCACCTATGATGCAGTTATCTACGAGACCGATATCGATGCAGGCGGAGCATCATCCATAAGCTTTATGGAACCCTCAAAAGGGACTGATAACCTCTCAAACGACTGCCTCGCCTGCCATGATGGCGTAATGGCAAAAAACTTTAATGTCCGCGTCAAAAACAATCCAAACGGCAGAGTAATGAGCCTTGAAGATATCATCGGCGGACACCCTGTCGGCATGGAGTATGAAACGTATGCATCAGTAAACGGAAAAGAGTACCGGGGAGAGGTCAGGTTCTCCAATGAAATGGTCTTTGCAGAAGGAAAGGTCGGATGCCTTACCTGCCACAATCCTCTGAACAGCTCAAAAGGTCACCTGGTAATGAATAACGATAAAAGTGAACTCTGCTTTGCCTGCCACAAAAAGTAATGAGTTTGACTGGAGTATCGGTGGATTTGAAAAAAGTACCCAGAGGAGATCGGGTAATTCCGGAAAGAGAGGTGGGTCATGGGATGCAGATATCAGAGAGCAGCAGATAAAGAGAGTGAAGTCAGCTTCCGGGTGGTTGAAATAGTGGTTGTCAGCCAGAACCTGGCTGGAAAGAGCAGCAGGTTCCTGATGGTAGACAACCGGCAGGATACACTTGAAGTGGTACAGAGGGAGATGCAGGATTTCATAAAAACGGCTATTTTGGCAAACAAACTAGGAAAGCAGGAAAACAGAAAGGAGTTGTGTAGAAACTTTTGACCCCGGATAGAAACTGAGAAAGGACCTCTGAATACTGCCTTATCCCTCGACCCAGGGGGAGCGGATGCGAAAAGCACTGCTCCCCCTTTTTTTCGGATCAAATATTCACGGAGGACAGCAGCCGCACACCGAACGGAACAGTGTCGTGCTCAGATACCGGTCTCCCCGGTCAGGGAGAATGACCACGATCGTCCCGGAGTTCATCTGTCTGGCTACCTCCATTGCTCCGGCAACGGCTGCTCCGCTTGACATCCCCACAAACAGACCCTCTTTTACGGCAAGCTCACGAGCCATTTCGAAAGCAGGCTCATCATCTATGTTGATTTTGGCATCAAGAGTCTCTTCCCGGTAGATCTCCGGAACGATGGCCTCTTTCATGTTCTTAAGTCCCTGGACCTTATGCCCGAGACGGGGTTCGACCCCGACAATCTTGATCCCGGATGCTTTCTCGTGAAAAAACTTCGCACTCCCCATGAGAGTCCCGCTTGTCCCCATGCCGGCGACGAAACAGTCGATCTCTCCGGATGTCTGGCTATAGATTTCCGGAGCGGTCATCTCGTAATGCGCACGGACATTGTCAGGATTTGCATACTGGTTCGGCATATAGTAGCTCTGCGGCTCCTCTTCGAGAATCCGGTGGGCAAGCCGGATCGCCCCGTCAGTCGCCTCTTCAGCAGGGGATAGTATCAACTCTGCGCCGAATGCCTCCAGTACCCTTCTTCTCTCAAGACTGACACAGGCAGGCATTACCAGCTTCACCCGATACCCTTTTGCAGCACCGATCATCGCCATCGCTATCCCGGTATTGCCGGAAGTCGGCTCGAGTATGACCCTGTCACGGGTAAGCTCACCGCGCGCCTCTGCACCTGAAAGCATAAACCAGGCAGGCCTGTCCTTTACCGAACCGCCGGGATTATTCCCTTCCAGCTTGGCAAGTATCCTGACCCGAGGATTCGGGTTGACTCTTTTGAGTTCAACCAGAGGGGTATTGCCTATCGCCATCTCTATATCAAAGCGCTGCATACATTTTCCTTTCCCGGCAATCGAGGCATTTTGCTTCTACAAGCTTCTTCTTTGTCTCATCGGGCACAACAAAGCCGCAAGCATTGAAAGCTTGCGGCTTAATATTGCAGCAAAGAGACTAGAACGGAATATCATCATCCTGATTATACGCGACCGGATCATCATAGGCAGCGGTCGGCTCACCACCGGATCTTCCCCCTCCGGACTTACCGCCGCCGTCACCCTTTGCACTCAGCATCTGCATCTTATCGCCGACGATCTCGGTTGTATAACGATCCTTGCCTTCCTTGTCCTGCCATTTACGGGTCTGGAGCCGCCCTTCGATGTAGACTGTCTTCCCTTTGGAAAGATACTCGCCAGCTATCTCCGCCAGTCTCGCCCAGAGGGTAACATTGTGCCATTCTGTTTTCTCTTCCCACTCTCCGCTCTTGTTCTTGAACTTGTCGGTGGTTGCTACGGAAAAACTGGCCACTGCAGTGCCGGATGTTGTGTAGCGGACTTCCGGATCCTTGCCGAGATTGCCTATCAGCATTACCTTGTTCAGACTGGCCATGAACTCCCCTCCCTTGACGGCTTCATATATTTCAAGTGTGACAGTCTATAAAAAGCTCCTCCCTTTAGCAAGCGCTATTTCATTGACTCTGAGGGGGA
>VFJK01000109.1 GCA_009886125.1 Geobacter sp.
CAGGGCTGTTGACGATGGTGTCAAAGAAGTAGATCGGGTTGAAACCGGCTTTGGCCAGAACCAGGAATGACAGCAGGAAAGCACCTGACATGAGCAGGCCGGCCTTGATGATCTGAACCCAGGTTGTGGCAGTCATGCCGCCGAAAACAACATAGCCTACCATCAGGATGCCGACGCCGATAATCGCAGTCTTGTAGGGGACGCCGACCAGAAGAGACATCAGCTTGCCTGCACCTACCATCTGGGCAGTGAGGTAGAAGGTGGAGACTGCAACCGTTGCAAGTGCGGCAACAGCGCGTACCGGCTTGGGATCAGTGCGGAAGGAGAGGATGTCTCCCATGGTGTATTTGCCTGCGTTACGGCACGGCTCGGCAACGATCAGGAGAACCGTGATGTAGGCGACCAGCCAGCCGACCGAGTACATGAACCCGTCATACCCGTACAGCGAGATCATCCCGGATATACCGAGGAACGAGGCCGCTGACATGTAGTCGCCGGCGATAGCCCAGCCGTTCTGCGTTCCGGTTATACCGCCACCGGCTGCATAAAAGTCGGCAGTCGTCTTGGTCCGCTTGGCAGCCCAGACAACAACGCCGAGGGTGATGCCGATGATAACGGCAAACATGGAGAGGGTGATTGCTTTGTTGGCTTTCAGCTCACGCTTCTTTGGAGCTGCCGGTGCAGGAGCAGCTGCAACAGGTGCACCGGGAACTGCGCCGGGAGCTACCACTGCAGGAGCGCCGCCAGGAGCAGCAGGTGCTGTAGCGGCCGGAGCTGCTGCAGCCGGAGCTGCACCAGGTGCGGCCGGTGCCTTCTTGGGTTCCTCAGCAAAGGCGGCCGAGGCAATTGAAAGTGTCAGGGATGCGGCAATAAGTATCTGCTTGAAAGTCATGTCTCTTATCCTCCTTTCCTAAAGATGAAGTTCGTCGATCAGGTCTTTGGTCATTCTGTCAAAGTCCTTGTTGGCGACATGTGCATAGTAGTGAGCAAGTCCCCATGATACTAAAAACTGGGAAAGAGCAAATACATAACCGAAGTTGATAACGCCGATAACCTTGATCTTGAAGAGACCCGGTGTATAGGCAGCTCCGATGGGGAGGAGGAAGTAGTAGGCTGTTGAGAATATCCACCAGCCAAAGAGAAACGCGCTTTTCTTGTGATGAAGCTCTTTGAATTTCGGATTCTGGGCTATTGCGGCCCAATCGTACTGCTTTTCTGCCATGGTTAGTACTCCTTTCATTTGAAGTGTAACAGCCTTGGGAGCGGCGTCCCGCTCTCCGGAAAAGTGAAACCCTACGCAAACCTCCTTTCAAAAGTCGTTGAACCTGCAATCAGCAACTAAATCTTTGCGTAACCGAATTTCATCGAAAGCATATCAGCCCCTTCAAGCAGTGAAGGGGCAATCTCATTCTCAATCCTTTCGGCAAAAAGCCTGAAGGCGGGACCAAGGAGCGTAATCGCTCCGACAACCTTGCCTGCGTAATCCTTGATTGCAACCGCTACATCGATGATCCCTTCACCAAGCCCGTCGTAGTCGACTGCGACACCCTTCTTGCGAATAGCGCCAAGCTCACTCTCCAGTCGGGCAAAATCATCCGGCGCCATCTTGCGTCGCCCCTTCTTGAAAAACTTCTCCAGAAGATCTGATGATTCAAGCGCTTTTATCAGTTTGCCGGGCGCATTGGAGAGGCAGGGGAACTTTTTACCGACAAGCGTCGCGGTTTTAACTGTCTGGGCACCATCGACCACATCAAGGAAAAGCACCTCTTCTCCGAGAAGGACCGTCAGGTAGATGGCCTCTTCATGCCGTTTCGCCAACTCTTCCATGACTGGATGAGCATGCTTGATAAGGTTCGCACCCTTGATGAATCGTTGGGCAAGGCCGACGGTATTCAATCCTACCCGGTACACACCGCTGTGCTCTTCGCGCTCCACCAGCCCGCGACTTTCCAGGGTGGCAAGGAGCCTGAATGCCTTGTTCCTGCTGATCCCGAGTTTTTCAGAAAGATGAGGGAGGGTCGCATCAGTCGACTCATCTGCAAGAAGCTCGAGGATATCGAGAGCCTTATCAACACTCTGAACTGAATAGCTGCTCTTGCTTCTGAACATTTAGCGACCCGTTTAAGCGAGAATTGAACGACTGTTTTATATAGCTACAGTCTAAGTTTGATTTTTTTTAGCACGACGTTTTATTAATGTCAATGCAAAATTTTATTTTTTTGGGCGTTCGAATGCATTTAATAATTATTTCGGGGAATTACCTTCAAACGACCGTCTCTCAAATGGCATCATTTCATGAGGACCTCTGATTTCAAACAAGGGTTTACATTAAAATAGAAATCATTGTCAAGCCCCTGTTTGCTCGAACGTTTTCTTCCTTTACAATGATAATTTCAGCGTGATAATATCTTTTCCTTTTAGAAGCCTATTAAACTGAGGAGTTGTGCAGATGTCCGGACATAATAAATGGAGCACCATCAAGCATAAGAAAGGTGCGGCAGACGCAAAACGCGGCAAGATATTCACAAAGATAATCAAGGAGATTTCCGTTGCGGCCAAGCTTGGAGGCGGTGATCCTGCTGCCAACCCGCGTCTCCGTACAGCCGTTGACAAGGCAAAGGGCGAGAATATGCCCAAAGACAATATCGAGCGGGCGATCAAGAAAGGTGCCGGCGGGATGGAGGGTGTAACCTACGAGGAGACAACGTACGAAGGTTATGGCCCCGGAGGAGTGGCTGTTCTTGTCGAGGTCATGACCGATAACCGGAACCGTACGGTATCCGATGTCCGGAGCATCTTTACCAAGTGCAACGGGAATATGGGTGAGACCGGCTGTGTCTCATGGATCTTCGACAAAAAAGGGCTCATAATCTTTCCGAGGACCATTGATTTTGACAAACTCTTTGAAGCTGCCATAGAGGCAGGCGCAGAAGATGTCGCCGAGCAGGACGAGCAGTTTGAGGTCACAACTGACCCGTCATACTTTATGGAAGTTCGTGATGCACTCGCTGCCGCCGGTTTCAAGCCGGAGTCGGCTGAAGTCACCATGATACCGCAGACTTTGATAAAGCTTGAAGGAAAGCAGGCCGAAAGCATGCTGAAGATGATGGACCGGCTTGAAGACAACGATGATGTGCAGAACGTCTATGCCAACTTTGACATCTCCATGGAAGAGATGGAAAACATGATGTAGATGATAATTCTCGGTATCGATCCAGGTTCACGCATCACCGGATACGGCCTCCTGCGGAAAGAGGGGAACCGGCTGATACATATAGATAACGGCGCGATTTTTACTGACACCTGCGCTGATTTTCCCGACAGGTTGAAGCGGATCTACGAAGGTCTGAGTGAAGTCATTCGCAAGTACAGTCCGGCTGTGATGGCTGTAGAAGATATCTTTTATTCCAATAATGCACAGAGTGCCCTGAAACTCGGGCAGGCACGGGGCGCGGCAATCGTTGCCGGGGTGAGTGCCTCCATCCCGGTGCATGAATATACCGCACTTCAGGTAAAGCAGGCAGTGGTCGGTCATGGCCGGGCTGCCAAAGAGCAGGTGCAGCATATGGTGAAGGTGCTTTTAGGCCTCCCGGAGATCGCTCAGGCCGATGCGTCAGATGCTCTGGCTGTTGCGATCTGCCACGCGAACTCCTCACTTATCAGAAGTATCACAGCAGCTAACCCTCCCAGACGGACCGGAACCTTTAAATGATCGCACTCCTTACCGGCAACATTGCCGTGAAATCCCCCGATACCGTGATTCTTGACGTAAGCGGTGTCGGCTACCGTGTCCAGATCCCTTTTTCAACCTACTTTGCCCTGCCTGAAGAGGGGAAGCCTCTTTCCCTGTATATCCATACCCATGTCAAAGAGGATGCGATCAACCTTTACGGATTCCTTACTCCGGCAGAGAAACTGTTTTTCCAGCTGCTGATGACCGTTTCCGGAGTCGGGCCGAAGCTGGCAAAGGACATCCTCTCGAATATCCATCCGGATGAGCTTGCGTCCGCCCTGAGCCGCGGCGACATTGTCCGTCTGAATGCGATTCCCGGCATCGGCCGTAAAACGTCTGAACGGCTGGTCCTGGAGCTGAAGGAGAAGGTCGTAAAACTGGGGCTTGCGGGAGAGAGCGGCAAAAACTTCGCACTTTCAAGACAGGACACCTCGGTCCGGGATGATGTCGCCTCTGCTCTGGTCAACCTGGGTTACAAGGATACGGTCGTCATCAAGGCGCTTGCGGAGATGGAGATCGAAGCTGACGCCCCGATGGAGACGGTTCTCAAGCATGCACTCAAGAGGCTTATGAAATAGCATGAACAGACTGATAGAGCCGGCTGCAACTGATGAAGAGATCTTTATGGAGAGCACCCTCCGCCCACGGACTCTTGAGGAGTATGTGGGGCAGGAGAAGGCAAAGGGAAACCTGCGGGTTTTCATAGATGCAGCAAGGCAGCGGGGAGAGGCGCTCGACCATGTGCTTCTCTACGGACCTCCCGGCCTGGGGAAGACAACGCTTGCCAATATCATTGCCTGTGAGATGGGTGTCAATATCAAGTCCACTTCCGGGCCGGTCATAGA
>VFJK01000069.1 GCA_009886125.1 Geobacter sp.
CAAGGGCTTAATAAACTGAAAGAGGCTGCCTGAAGCCTACAACCACTACAATATCGGTGAATTGCTTATTCTTCTGCTCAGGCTGTCTCACTAAACCCGGCCACCTCATTACCAGTTTCTCCCCCACGTTCATATTTGCCCGCTTCCAAATACATTGTCTTTGGAGATTTAGATTTTAAAACAGATCTAAATTTATCTGCTGCTTTTTTTTCTGCAGCAGCTTGACGAGCAGCTGCTTCTGCCTTTTGAATAGATTCACGATTTTCTTTATCAATACACTCCTGCGCTGATGAACAGTTGTAAAAGCGCCGCATAAGCACATCGTTATCCCACAGTCCTATATATTCCCCTTTGGCTAGATACCCATTAGGCTGGCTCCAAAGTCTCATACCACGCACCTGTAGAATACCGAATCCGTGAAAATTATTTTTTTGGTAACCACCATTATAAATTATACCGTTGCCCCATTGTAAACTACTATATTCACCAAAACCAGATTTCTGATCATCAACCCATTCACCTTGATAACGGACGGTTGTTCCGTCAAATTCTCTCCGAAAATATGTACCTGCCCCATGCTTCATGCCATTCTTGAACATCCCCTCATACTTAGGAGCATTGGAATCACTACCATTACCTTTAGCTATTCCTTTGCCATGTGCAAAACCATTCAAGCATTCACCTTCATATGAAAATGCTATATCTGAATCAAGCACTTTACAGGTATCTGCTAGGGATCTAGACGGCAATGATAGTACGATTGTAGATAATAGAACTAACACAAGACAATTTGTTCTTTGCATGCATACACCCCAATTTTTAATAGAAATTTGTATTTTGCAATCAATGAATAATAGCCAGAAATTAC
This sequence comes from Geobacter sp., assembly GCA_009886125.1. Taxonomy (GTDB): domain Bacteria; phylum Desulfobacterota; class Desulfuromonadia; order Geobacterales; family DSM-12255; genus VEOV01. The sequence goes on from VFJK01000069.1 coordinate 869, forward strand.
ATCTCTTTATATTTGATGTGTTAACTCAGCATTACCAAACATCAACACATGACCGTTCTACAAATAACTCCCTGACACTGGTTTTTGGATCAAACTTGATTGAAACCATTCCATCACCTTTCCCGACAATAATACCAGCATAACTATCGGGCCAAACAGTACAAAATTTCATCCCCCACATGTTGCTCTCACAGTCACCACTGTGGCTAAACCTTACAGTCTTTCCCGTGTATAACCTGTTGCAGGCATTAAGTTCCGCTTGACGCTTTTCCTGGCGCTTAAGTTCCGCCAACCGAGCCTCTTCCTGACGTTTAATTTCTCTTTGCCTCTCAGCGATAGCTTGCTCTTCACGAGCTTGCTGCTCCTTCTTAAGGGACTCATTTCTTTTTTTCTTTGCTTTTGAAACCAGTTTGGCCGGATCGTTGTATTGATATTTCGAAATAAATGAATCGAAATCCGCCGATGATCTTGCTAACTCAAATTCTCTTTTTTGAGCGCACAACGGAGATTTGTCATCTTTCCAAATGTCGTTGCAGCTAGTGCCGTCGGCGTAAGTATAAATCCCTCTGCCATTAAATTTGCCATCCCTGAACTCACCCTCATAGCGGTTGCCACTGACAGATTTAAAAATCCCTCTGCCATTAAATTTGCCATCCCTGAATTCACCATCATATCGGGAACCGTTGGCGTAAGTATAAATCCCTCTGCCGTTCCGTTTATCATCTTTAAACTCACCTTCGTAGCGATCTCCGTTGACATCTTTATAAACTCCTTTACCGCTGAATCCGTTATCTTTGAACTCACCTTCATATCGAGATCCGTCGGCGTAAGTATAAACCCCTCTGCCGTTCCATTTACCATCTTTATACTCACCTTCGTAGCGATCTCCACTGACAGATTTAAAAACCCCTCTGCCGTTCATCTTGTCATTACTGAATTCACCATCATATCGGGAACCATTGACAAAGGTCATTACTCCTCTGGTCTTAACACCATTCTTAAACTCACCGGCATAGCGGCGGCCATCGGCATATACATATACCCCATAGCCATTCTGCTTGTAATTCTTCCACTCACCCTCATTGCGGTCGCCATCGACAGATATAAAAACCCCTCTGCCCTTCCATTCACCCTTTAAAAAATCTCCTTCATATTTGCTGCCGTTAGGCAAAGTAAGTATACCTTTACCGGTTCTTTCGTCACTTACAAAATCTCCCACGTATTTACTGCCATCAGGCCAAGATCGGATTCCCTTCCCAGAACAATAGCCCTGAACAAATGAGCACTCATTCGAAGTTGTTACAGTTCCATTTATTAGCCGTTTAAGCACTCCGTTACCCTCGATAATTCCGTTAACGCAATTACCTGACCATTCTATGGTCTCATTAGGTTGAGGGTTAGGATTTGGGGCCTTACAACCATTAGCAGCTGAGATCCAACTTCCTGTGCTACCAAGATCGGTATTCTTCGTTTGCTGTTTCGCTACACTATTGACCGATGTTCCTTGTTGGTCACTATATTTGCCGGCAAATCTATCATAACCAGGCTTGCTTGCTTCGTCTCTCCCCTCGCAAGCAGGTAAGGTCTGATATACCGTAGCATTAATTCGATTAATCAGCTTACCTTCACTAATTGTGCATCCCCACATATGACTGCATAATTCACCATTTAGAAAAAAATGGAGGTTTCCTTCTCCAGTTGCCTTGTTATTCTGGCATGCTCCATCCCATTTAACGCTCATTCCTTGTTCGAGTGATCCGATCCAAATCTTACACCCTGTTTCAGAATCTGATAACCACACTTCTGCCCTTGATTGTGTGGGGAGCGCCAGTAACAACATGCCCATGATTATAGCTATTATTGAACTGAGAAATTTCACTTCACTTTCCTCCTGCATGTTTTACAAGACATGATATTTAAATGGGCCACCCAAAAAATTTTAAACTCTAAAAACAAAGGGCGAATTCAACTAGTAAGTGCACCAGTTGATGCGAGACTGTCATTTATTACCGACTATTACTGAGAATCGCAACATTAAATATCACTACTCGCAATTCTCCTGCACCAACAGCTCCCTTGTGTTCAGATTGAGCGCCACCAGGCTGCCGTAGCCCATATGCCCCTTGTCGTAGCAGCCGTTATCCAGCCTTATGACACTGGTTGCCAGCGACTTCTGAATTTCGAACAGCGGGGTCACGGTATGGCCGCAGACCAGGGTGCGGTCGCCTATGTTCTGCGGATGCACCCGCTCGGATCGGTCCCAGAGCATGAACTCCGGCGTAGTGTCATGAATGGGGTCGTCAGTAGCAAAATCCAGCCCGGCATGGACCAGCACATAATCGTCCTTAACTTGAATCCGCCTCATGGCAGCCATGAAATCCAGATACTTTTTCGGGATATCTTCCGGCCTTTCCACGCCGAAACTCTTCAGGGTTGCAAGGCCGCCGTTGCCGTACCAGATTTTCTCTGCAACCTTGTCCCCGGCAGCAGCCTGGAGACAAAGCTCTTCATGGTTCCCCAGGAGAGGGGACACAAAGATATCCTCCCGATCAAACAGCTCGATCAGGTAGTCGAGCACCCCTTTGCTGTCCGGGCCGCGATCGATATAGTCCCCCAGCAGGAATATGGCGTCTGTCGGTTCAGGCCTTATAACATCTTCAACCAATACCCTCAGCGTCCGGTAGCAACAATGGACATCGCCGATGGCGTAGCGATTGGGTTTTCTGGAGAAGCGCCCAGTCCACGGTTTTTGCTGCGATCTGCCTGTCCCGGAATCCGTCATTACTCTCTGCACTCCACTATCACTGAATTATCGACTGCATCAATACTGTAAAAAGTTAGAACGTCAGGCCTCCTCCTTCCCCCGCTGCAATTCATGGCCGGAACTTTTGCACGTCAAGATTTTTCAAAACCTTGTAGTGCTTGTCGTTCCCCGTCAGGAGCGGCAGTCCGTGGGTGATTGCCGAAGCCCCAATCAAGGCGTCGGCCAATTCGAGTGAGTGGCTTAAAAAATGCTGCTCGACATAAAACATCGCCTTGGCGGATATCTCTTCCGTCAGGTAGATAACCTTGGCATTCCAGCCACGCAAAGCCTGCCTGAGGAGCGTCAACTCTTTCTTGTTGTTCATCCCCTGCACCAGTTCCATATAGGTAACCACGGAAATAGAAAAACCATCGAAATTTTCGATGGTTTGATAGGCTTTGTCATTGCCGCGCAGGTACCAGATCAGGACATCGGTATCGACCAGCACCATTTAAAACCTGCTTTTGCGCAGTTTGCGGACATATTCGTCAACATTCTGCGTATCGTCGTTCTCCCGCCAGATACCGAACAGTTGGTTTTTCTCAGCCTGTGGCACCATTGCCGGAAAAGGAACAAGCTTGGCGCACGGTTTGCCGTGGCGGGTGATGACAACCTCCTCCCCTCTGGTGACGGTCTCCAGCAGCTCACTGGAATGAAAACGCAAATCTTTCGCAGTAGCGTTCACGGGCTTCCCCCTTCAGTAAAGTTTACATTTCAAAGTGTAAACAATTGAAACAAGTTCGTCAATCCGAATCTGCTAACTTTTGCGTAGCGCCAGATACTTCTTCAACGCAACACGCCACGGCTCCGGCTTAAAGCCGCTATCCCGTTCCAGCTTGCCACAATCGAGCGTCGAGTAGAGCGGTCTGTTGGCAGGGCGATTCAGCTCTTTGGTCGTCATGCTGTTGACCGTCACTCTCAACCCTTCCTCTTCGAAGATCGCCCGGGCAAATTCATTCCAGGAACAGATCCCGCTGTTGGCAACGTGGTAGGTTCCGCAACAGCCTTTATCCAGAAGCGCTTTTATCGCCAAAGCAAGATCACCGGTCCAGGACGGAGAACCGATCTGGTCATCCACCACTGAAAGCTCGCTCTTCTCTTTTCCCATCCGGAGCATTGTCTCAACGAAATTTTTCCCGTGGAGCCCGTAGAGCCACTGGGTACGGACGATCAGATGCGACGGCGCCATAGCGGCGTTCAGTTCTCCTGCCAGCTTGGATTCGCCATAGATACTTAAAGGGCCGACCGGATCATCCTCCAGATAAGGGCTCCCTTTGCTGCCGTCAAAAACATAGTCGGTGCTTAACTGCACCAACGTCGCGCCGATCTCTCTCGCGGTAAGAGCAAGCAGCCCCACCCCTTCACCGTTTATTGTCATAGCCTGCTCGATGTCAGACTCACACCCGTCGACATCGGTATACGCGGCAGCGTTGATGATGGTCTTCGGCTTCAGCGTCAGGAGAACTCTCCGCACCGACTCCAGTGACGTTATATCTATGTCCGGCAGATCAAGCCCCCGGACATCTCCCTTTAGAATCTGGATGAGGTCGTGGCCGAGCATTCCGTTTGAACCAACTACAAGAATCATGTAAAACCCCCAAAAATATGTGAACCTCCAACCCCTCCCGGCCTCCCCTTGTCAGGGGAGGAGCAATAACTTCCCCCCTGACAAGGGGGGATTGAGGGGGGTTACTGCCTATCCCCATATTGCTCTGCATAGTATTTCTGATATTCCCCGGACGTGACGTGGCCTACCCACTCGCTGTTGGCAAGATACCAGTCAATGGTCTCCCTGATCCCGCTTTCGAAAGTGTAGGACGGCTGCCAGTCGAGTTCGCGCTTTATCTTCGCGGCATCGATCGCATATCTGCGGTCATGGCCGGGACGGTCCTTCACAAAAGTTATCAGCCTGCGGCTCTCACCGGGCTTTCTCCCAAGACTCGCATCCATCAGGTCACAGACAAGATGGACAATATCAATGTTCTTCCATTCATTATTACCGCCGACATTGTAAACATCCCCCGGCCTGCCCGTTTTAAGCACTGTTTCCACTGCGATCGAGTGATCCTTGACATGCAGCCAGTCACGGACATTCAGGCCGTCACCGTAGACCGGAAGCGGCTTTTTGTTGATGATATTGTGGATCAGGAGGGGGATCAATTTCTCGGGAAAATGATACGGGCCGTAGTTATTTGAACAGCGGGTGTTGAGCGTCGGCATCCCGTAGGTCTCATGATAGGCCCGCACCAGGAGGTCGGCGCCGGTCTTGCTCGCTGAGTAGGGAGAGTTGGGGGCAAGCGGCGTATCTTCGGTAAAAAAGCCGGTTTCGCCCAGAGAGCCGTACACCTCGTCCGTGGAGATCTGCAGATAACGGAATTCCGGAACTGCGCCGGACTGCCAGTGCTTTCTGCTCTCCTCAAGAAGAACCTGGGTGCCGAGCACATTGGTCTTGACGAAGATCTCAGGTCCGGTAATGGAGCGGTCTACATGGGACTCTGCTGCAAAATGGACCACTGCATCCACCCGCTCCTCTGCCAGCAGGGAGGCTACCAGCGATGCATCGCAGATATCGCCCCGAACAAACCGGTAATACGGGCTATGGTCGACCCGTCTAAGGTTCTCAAGATTCCCTGCATAGGTGAGTATATCGAGATTGATCACGCGACAGCCGGGATTCCTCGACATGAAACAGTTTATGAAGTTCGAGCCGATAAATCCGGCGCCGCCGGTAACAAGGATCGATTTAGGTTTGAAGCTGCTCTGCATCAGCAGACCTCCCGAATATCGTATTTATTCTGAATCCGTGGCGGTGAGAGCCGTATCGAACTGAAACAGCCGGGGCCAATCGCCGGCAGGAATGTTTCAATCTTTTGTATCGGTAAACCTGTGCCGGAAACGAGCTCTCACCGACGAAATCAAGGCAGAGGCGTTGCAGTGAGAGACGGCTCTCATTGTCACGGATTCAAGTTTACAGGAGCTTTAACGTCCCAAGACCTGAAAGACTGAAACTGACAGTGAACTCCCTGTTATCAATCCGGTCACGGTAGGAGAGGATAACACCCCAGCACTGATGTTTATACTCTACCGAGTAGAGAGTTTCAAGAAATCCCGGCCGGTCGAACGAGTAGCGGCCTGCAGCGGAAAGAGTATACGGCTTGAGATCGGCGTACGTGACCTTGCCTTCGATATAATCGAGCTGTTTTTCTGCATGCCGGTAATCGAGCGAGGCGCGCGTCCCCTTCGGATCACCGATCTCCGTACCGAGCGCAGCATTGGTGACATTCCCGCTGTAGGGGCTGATCCGGTTGTCCGAAAAAAGCTTCCACTTCGGGAGCGGAAACAGCTCAAGCTTCACTGTCGTATCCGTAAAAGGCCTGCTCTGATCCACGGTCACTTCGAGATCGCGATGGTCACCGCTCAGCTGATACCCCTGAGAGACAAGGAACCGCAGAAAATCACGATAGTTGACCGCCTCGCCGTTTGAGGACCTCCCGATCAGCGAGTTCAGAAGTGAGAACCTCACCATCTCCCCGCCCAACGGCCGGTCATCATAGTCGAAAAAGGGTGTGCTGCTCTGATCGCGCTGCTGAGTGTAGCTGTAGTCGATCTCGGGAGTTATCTGATGTTTTACCCGTTCGGCATCACCGAGAGAGAGGTCATAGACCCGTGAGAACTCGGTCCGGAGTGATCCGCCGGCTTCGAAAACCCCGCGTTCGCTCCATTCATCCCCTGTTACCGGGGCGTCAGCATGATAGTATCTCTGATTGTACCCCCCCCAGATCGACCCGGAAAGAAAGCTGCCCGCAGAGAGAGGAAGCGTAAGTTTAGGAGAGAGCTGAAGTCGCTGCCCTGTGTCGCCCTGCTGCCTGTCGAAATTGATGACGCTCCCGTCAAAAGAGTAGTAGAACGGTCCGGTGCCCAGTTTCTTCCCGGTTCCTCTCACTTCGGCAAACGGGAGCTGTTGGAGTGTCGCCTTGTTATCTGCAGCATAAAGATCGCTCGTGTATACAGCCCCTGCAGTAAGCAGAAGATCATCGCGCCGATGGGTCAGAAAAGCGACTGATTCAAGATACTGCCGGTTATACTCACCGCTCGCTGTGCCGTAGTCGCGGAGATAATCACGGTCCAGCGTCAGGTTCACATCAGCACGCCAGTACGTATCCTCAGTAAAGTTCAGCTGCTGTTTGAGTTCGAGCTCTCCACGAAACCGGTCCTGCTGCGTGTCGTAAATCAGGTACCCCTTGTCCGTTCCCGATCCTTTGTTACTCCCCATATAACGGTATTCAAGCCCGAGTCCGGCCCCTCTTCTGCTCTGAAAACCAGCTGTCGCCGTCAGATCACTGCTTGGAGAGATGGCCCAGTAGTAAGGGACCTCCATAAAAAAACCTTTCTTGGAGGAGTTCCCAAGGTAAGGGAAAAGGAGGCCCGACTGCCGTTCGGTCTTTGCCGGGAAAATGAAGTACGGAAGCCAGAAGACGGGAATATCTCCCATATAGAAAAAAGCATTCCTTCCGACTGCGAATTCATCAAGAGTCAGCTTGAAATCATCAATCCTGAACTTCCAGGCCGGAGTCTCTCCATCACAGGTAGTCAGCACCCCTCTCTGCATGGCAAAATCCTGATCACTGCTCTTCTCGATCCTTTCACTCTTCAGGTGAAGGTTATTCTGCTTGATAAAGATATCAGCTTTATTGATGAATCCTTTTTTTGATTCGATCTCCAGTTCCGCACTCTCTCCAGCTAGGATATCTCCATCTTTCTCGACTCTTACGTTGCCGTTTGCAGAAATAACGCCCTTCTCCCGGTAATACTTCGCAATATCGGCATACAGTCTTGATCCGCTCCAGTCAAGTTCGACGTTACCGGATGCGGTTATGACGTCGGCAGCCTGCTCATGGCTCAGGCTGTCAGCGAGTAAATGGAGCTTTCCAGAGTCAGCAGAAGTTTCGGCTGAATATCCCGGCGCCGCAGCATAAACAAGCAGGATTGAGATTATGAGGAGGGTTCTTAACAATGAGTTTCCTGTTATTTTGTGAAGTGATCTAGTACCATGGAACATCTAAAACCAACCCCCCTCAATCCCCCCTTGACAGGGGGGAAGCCTTTAAGCCTCCCCTGTCAAGGGGAGGTTTGGAGGGGTTTGGTGCGAAAGAATAAGAGTTACAAGGTACTAGCCGCGTATCGGCATGAACGTCCCGCCGGTGATTAACGTCCGCGCCTCGCCGACAGTAAACAGAGAGCCGGTCACCAGAATCAGGTCGTCCGGCCCGGCGATCTGTGAAGCGTAATCAAGTCCGGCGTTGACATCTGCAGCAGCGACAGATTTTACTCCTCGTGCCGAGCTGAAACCGGCCAGTTCATCAGCAGGGACAGCCCGGTCGATGGATGGTCTCACAGCGACCATGATATCGGCAAGAGGGAGAAGCTGCATAAGTGTATCATGCCACGCCTTGTCGGCCATGGTTCCAAAGAGCAGTATAAGCCGGGCATAGCTGAAATCAGCCAGTGATCGCCTCAAGGCAACCGCACCGGCAGGATTATGCGCACCGTCGAGAAGGAGCCGTGGCGGACCTTCGAAAAGCTCTAGTCTTCCGGGCCAGAAAGCCCCGCTGACCCCTTTGCGGACCGCTTCATCGGGCACCTGGAAATTTTCACCCAGCAGCTTCGCCGCAGTGATGGCTGATGATGCGTTTTCAGCCTGGAAACGCCCTCTCAGGGAGAGGGTGAGCGCTTTCATCGAAAACTCTCCCGAATGGTACGAAACACCCTCCGTCTCTGACTCGGCATGGAAATCCCTGCCATAGACATATGCAGGCGATCCGATAGCTTCCGCTGCAGCAAGCAGCCGGGAGAGCACCCCGCTCTCCTGGGGAGCTATCACGATCGGCCTCCCCTGTTTTATCACACCGGCCTTTTCATACGCTATTGCTGAAAGGGTATTGCCAAGATATTCGCAGTGATCGAGACTTATGGGGGTGATTATCGAAAGCAGGCTGTCGACGATATTGGTCGCATCCGATCGCCCCCCCATCCCCGCTTCGATGACTGCCAGATCGACTCCTGCTTCCGCAAAAGAGAGGAGCGCTATGGCGGTCACGATCTCGAAGAACGTAGCCTCCTCGGGAGCAGCCCTGAGCACACGCTCAGCAGCTTCGTGAAGGGCAGGTTCAGACAGTTCGGCATCGTTTACCCTGAATCTCTCGGAAAACCTCGACAGGTGCGGAGAGGAGAAAAAGGCGGTCCGGTAACCGGCATGAGTCAGTATCGAAGAGAGGAACGCCCCGGTAGATCCCTTGCCGTTCGTCCCGGCGATCTGGACCGTCTTCAGATTCCGCTGCGGATTACCGATCCGTGAAAGGATTTCGGTCACCCGTTCCAGACCGGGTTTAATGCCGAAACGGCCTCGGCTGAAAATATGCGTCAATGTCTCGTTGTAGTTCATTTCAGCGGGGAATTATAAGTAATCAGCAGAGGAAAGTCGAGGTATTTGGGGAGGAAGCTCCTGGAGCGCTGAGTAAAAAAAAGACCCCCGGAAAGTATCCGGAGGTCTGTGTCTGAAAATCAGGATTTAAGCCGCAACCCGGCAGAGCATCCCGAGTATCTTTGAAAGAGTACTCTTCATATCCTTCCGTTCGACGATGATGTCGACCATGCCGTGATCGAGCAGGTACTCGGACCGCTGGAACCCTTCCGGCAGCTTCTGGCGGATGGTCTGTTCGATGACCCTGGGGCCGGCAAAGCCTATCAGAGCTTTCGGCTCGGCCATATTTACATCACCCAGCATCGCGAAGCTGGCCGTAACACCGCCGGTGGTCGGGTCGGTCAGGATGGAGATGAACGGCAGCCCTTTGGCCTTCATCTTGGCAAGTGCTGCAGAGGTCTTTGCCATCTGCATCAGCGACAGGATACTCTCCTGCATCCGCGCCCCGCCGGAAGCAGAAACAACGATTACCGGTGCCCCCTGCTCCAGTCCGCGCTCTATGGCACGAGTGATCTTCTCGCCGACAACGCTCCCCATGCTGCCCCCCATGAAGGAGAAATCGAAAACTGCCAGCTGTACTGCCAGGCCGTCTACTTTTCCTTCACCGCAGATAATTGCATCTTTGGAACCGCCCTTGGCAAGAGCCGCATCAATCCTTGATTTGTAGCTTTTGGAATCCTTGAATTCAAGGAAGTCAACCGAGACCATACCGGCATCGTACTCCCTGAAACTTCCCTCATCAAGGAGGAGCTCGATTCTCTGCTGCGCAGATATCCGGAAATGGTGGGGGCATTTGGTGCAGACATTGAGATTGCTCTCGATATCCTTGGCTATAAGGTTCTCACCACATGAAGGGCACTTTATCCACAACCCCTCCGGCGCTTTTCCTTTCTTCTCGTCTTTCACTGCCATAGGAGCTTTGTTGCGTTTGAACCAGGACATATATCACCCCTGAAAAATCTTAGTTTACAGTTTCGCTAAATGCAGGTAACAGAATTAACTCTTCAAGTCAATCAATTTGCTGTAGCAACCTGCTCAATCCCTGCTTTCAGACTGCGGACAGCTTCGGTCACCTTCCGGGCCAGTTCTTCCCCTTCGAACTGCTCGAACAGCTTGACCAGAGCGCTCCCCACCACAACTCCATCGGCAAGCTTCGAGACTTCGAAAGCCTGCTCCGGCGTAGAGATCCCGAATCCGACGGCGACCGGAAGCGACGCAGTCGCTCGTATCATCTCCACCATCCCGCCTATGTCAGCGGCAACCGTCGACCGTGCTCCGGTGACTCCCGCAACCGAGACATAGTAGATAAAACCGCTGCCGATTTTTTTGACCTTCGCGAAACGAGAACTATCCGAGGTCGGCGTTAGCAGCGGGATAAAGTCTATGCTGGACCGGCGTGCACAGCGGACTAATTCGTCCGCCTCTTCGGGCGGGAGATCGACCAGGAGGACTCCGTCTACCCCTGCAGCTGAGGCCTCCCGGCAAAAGCGTTCCAGGCCGAAAACAAAGACAGGGTTGTAGTATCCCATGAGCAGAATCGGGACATCGCACCCCTTCCTGATATTTTTTACCGCCGCTAAAATGGATGCAAGGTCAGTACCTGACGCCAGTGAACGCTCTGAAGAGAGCTGGATGGTCGGGCCGTCAGCCATGGGGTCGGAAAAGGGGACACCAAGTTCGATGATATCGGCACCGGCTGCGGCGATTTCAGGAACGATCCTCTCGGTGAATGGAAGATCAGGATCCCCGGCAGTGATAAATGTTACCAGGGCCTTGCGGCCCTCACGCTTCAACTGATTGAATTTATTACTGATTCTACTCATTCATACTCCGGACAGATCATGGTTCCTGAAACTTTGACGCATCATTATATCAGGATTTCAACTCATTTGTACCCGAAGTTTGCATCAGTTCCATTTTTGCCATGATCATTCGGCGGATCTTCCGTATTTTCAGCTCATACAGTCGTGCCTGCTCACCGCCACCACAGTAGAGGCGCTTTGCTTTCTGGATATTCCCGTCAGACATCTCCAGTTTTGCCTTCAGCTCTTTAACTGCTGCAGCTGCGCACTTATCGTCCTTTTTCATATCCGAGGGCTTGTACCCGTGGCTTCTTGCACGGCTCGGCATCAACTGCCATACTCCGAGCGCACCTTCAGAAGAGACAGCATCAGCTGACAGGGAGTGACCTCCTGTTTCAGCGAGCGCGAGTTCTGCAAGGTCAATCGGTTTGAAGGGAGTATCGATGGTGGTTTCGTAACAGAGGTACGCCAGTCTGTTTGCGCGATCCCTGCTGGTATGGCGGGCGAAGATCGAAGTTATGGCTGGCAGCTGCTTCTGCCTCTCGGCCCGGTCCTTGAGTTTTTGCTGATTTTTTGCAAGCTCTTCCCGGGTCTGACGCGGGAGTGCTGCTTCGGGGCTCCTGATTATTGAAGCCTGGTTGTTGTTTACTGTGATGAGTAGGAGGAAGGCCATTATTAATAGTGGTATTCTCATAGATAATTTTGGGGAAGTATTGGTGGCTTTGCCGGTTGGTCAGTTTGACCCGTGCAACTGAAAACATTCATAACAAATAAAATCGATTCCGGCTGTAAACTCCTTTCAATATTGGATTTTTTGGCGTCTGAAACCTCTCCGGAGGTATGAAACGCCGAAAGGCCCTGAATCCAGAGCCTCTCTTAACACGCTCTCTATAAGCGATGTCAGGTGTATATATCAACAGCGATCAGATGTCAATCGTTTTTTTTAATTTATATAGTAATTACAGATAGTTACAGCTGAACATTCATAGCCTGGGCTACCGTATGCATATCCTTGTCACCACGACCGGAGAGGCAGACAATAATGGTCTGCTCCTTTGACATCGTTGGGGCAAGCTTCAGTACATGCGCGATGGCATGGGCCGACTCCAGCGCTGGGATGATCCCCTCTTCCCTGGTCAGCGCCTGAAATCCTTCCAGGGCTTCATCATCGGTTATCGGAACGTACTCTGCCCGGCCAGACTCCTTCAGCCATGCATGTTCAGGCCCGACGCCCGGATAATCGAGACCGGCCGAGATAGAATGTGCGTGGACGATCTGGCCGTCGTGGTCCTGGAGAAGGTACGTCTTATTCCCGTGCAGGACACCGACAGCGCCGGCACAGAGAGGTGCCGCATGCCGGCCGGAAGGGATGCCGTATCCTGAGGCTTCCACACCGATAATCCGCACTGAGCTGTCTTTAAGAAATGGATAGAAGAGTCCCAGGGCATTGCTTCCGCCACCTACGGCAGCCACAAGGGCATCGGGGAGTCTCCCTTCGACTTTCAGATGCTGCCTCCGTGACTCTTTTCCGATGATCGACTGAAAATCGCGGACCATCATCGGATAAGGGTGAGGCCCGGCAACTGTCCCGATCACATAGAACGTATCGCGCACCTGCGTCACCCAGCTCCGGAGCGCCTCGTTCATCGCATCCTTGAGTGTCGCTGTCCCTGAAGAAACTGAGGTCACAGTTGCGCCGAGAAGCTTCATTCTGAACACATTCAATGACTGGCGCTGTATATCCTCGGCCCCCATGAAGACCTCACACTCCATCCCCATGAGTGCAGCAATGGTAGCGGTAGCAACCCCGTGCTGACCTGCGCCGGTCTCGGCGATCACCCGCATCTTGCCCATCCGTTTTGCCAGAAGGCCCTGACCGATGGTGTTGTTTATCTTGTGCGCCCCGGTATGATTCAGGTCTTCGCGCTTCAGGTAGATCTTCGCGCCGCCAAGCTTTTTCGTCAGCTTCTCCGCAAAATAGAGCGGATTCGGCCGGCCAACATACTGCTTGAGGTAATAAGCGAACTCGGCCTTGAACTCAGGATCGTTCTTGTACTTTTTATACGCCTTCTCAAGTTCCAGGAGCGCAGGCATAAGCGTCTCGGAAACGTATCTGCCGCCAAACTGGCCGAAATGGCCGTTTTTGTCAGGTAGTTGCATTATTCAGAATCCTTTTGCCAATCTGATGATCTCTCTGAGCTTTGCAGCATCTTTTTTCCCCGGCGCTGACTCAACACCACTTGAAACATCGATCCCGTAGGGATGGACAGAACTGATAGCGTCAACGACATTCTCGGGTGAAAGCCCTCCGGCCAGGATGATCGGGCCGTACTGACGTGCCGCTCCGGCAAGCTCCCAGTTGAACGTCCTGCCGGTGCCGCCGTAGGCATCCGGAGACCAGGCATCGAGAAGATACCCTGACACCTGGTAATTTTTCAGCGGATCGATGCTGACGATGTTCTGAACCCTGAACGCCTTGATGACACGACGATTCACCTCAAGACAATCTTCCGGGCTCTCGTCACCATGAAGCTGGGCCAGGTCAAGTCCGCAGTAGTCAGCAGTCCAGTTGATCTTTTCCGTCTCTTCGTTGACAAAGAGACCAACGCTCTGGATGAAGGGAGGGAGCCGTGAGATGATCTTGGCTGCCATGACCGGGTTGATGAAGCGGGGAGACTGTTCGTAAAAAACAAATCCGAGAGCATCAGCACCGGCCTCAACAGCCACCAGAGCATCTTCAACATTCGTAATACCGCAAATCTTGATTCGGACCATAGGAATACCAGGATGAGGTTAAGATTGAGGTTGAGTAAACCCTTAACCTTAACCTTAACCTCGACCTCAACCTTTCTAGAATTCCACCTTCGGCAGATGGGCTAATGACTCCTTGATCGCCTCCGCCGGATACTCATAATCCTCCAGCTGGCCGCCAAAGTAGGCATCGTAGGCGGTCATATCGACCTGTCCATGCCCGGAAAGACAGAAGAGAATCGTCTTTTCCTTCCCCTCTTCCTTGGCCTGCAACGCTTCGTCGATTGCTCCGCGAATGGCGTGGGACGACTCGGGTGCCGGGATAATCCCTTCGGCGCAGGAAAACATTACAGCCGCCTCAAAGCACCCTTTCTGGGCAACTGCCTTTGCTTCGACAATCCCGGCGTTGACCAGCTGCGACACCAGTGGCGACGCGCCATGATATCTGAGCCCGCCGGCATGAATCCCCGGCGGCATGAAGTCATGGCCGAGGGTATACATTTTGGCGATCGGCGCCATTTTAGCAGTATCGCCGTAATCGAATTCATAGACACCTTTGGTAAGGGTCGGACAGCTGGTCGGCTCCATGGCAAGCAGCCGTACGTTTTTGCCGTTCGCCTTGTCAGCAGCAAACGGAAAGGCTATCCCGGCAAAGTTGGAACCACCGCCGTGGCAGCCGATGACGACATCCGGGTAATCACCGGCAATGGCCAGCTGTTCCTTCGCTTCAATGCCGATGATCGTCTGGTGGAGGCAGACATGGTTCAGAACGCTGCCAAGCGCATAGCGGGTATCTTCGTGGGTGGCGGCATCCTCGACCGCCTCGCTGATGGCGATACCGAGCGAACCGTTGCTGTCCGGAAATTGTGCCAGGATGGCCCGACCGGCATTGGTCTGGTCGGACGGCGAAGGGATGACATTCGATCCCCAAAGCTGCATCATGCTCTTGCGGTAGGGCTTCTGGTTAAAGGAAACCTTGACCATGTACACTGTACACGCAAGCCCGAACATCTGGCAGGCAAATGACATGGCTGAGCCCCACTGGCCGGCGCCGGTCTCGGTAGCGATCCGCTTGGTGCCGAATATTTTGTTGTAGTATGCCTGCGGAATCGCCGTATTCGGCTTGTGCGACCCGGCAGGTGAGCCGCCTTCGTACTTGTAGTAGATCTTGGCCGGAGTACCGAGCGCCTTCTCAAGCCGGTGAGCCCGGTATAGCGGGGCCGGACGCCAGAGGCGGTAGATCTCGCGCACTTCATCAGGGATATCGATCCATCTCTGCTGCGACACCTCCTGCTCGATAAGCCCCATCGGGAAGAGCGGGAGAAGATCATCCGGCGTAACCGGCTGCAGTGTTCCGGGGTGGATGACAGGAGAAAGAGGACCCGGCATGTCAGGGATGATGTTGTACCACTGCTTCGGAATACGGTCTTCGTTTAAAAGAATTTTTGTCTGCATCGGCGCTGCCTCCTTGTACTTTTTTATCCCAACAGTTCCGTTAATTTGGCTCCTATGTCATTTTCACGTACCAGTGATTCTCCCACCAGGAAAGCTCCTGCCCCGGCAGCCTGCAAGCGGACGACATCTGCCCGGCAATTAATACCGCTTTCGGCCACGATAAGCCTGTCAGAGGGGATCAGTGCGGCAAGCCGTTCTGTGGTCCCAAGATCGGTGACAAACGTATGCAGGCTCCGGTTATTGATGCCGATGATGCCGCAATCCGTTCGCAGTGCCATATCCAGCTCCCGCTCGTCATGAACTTCGAGAAGGATATCAAGATACAGCTCCCGGGCAAGCGCGGCAAGGTCGTCAAGCTGTGGGCTTTCGAGCATAGCCGCGATGAGGAGGACCGCATCTGCACCGCCCGTAGCGGCTTCGTAAATCTGGTAGGGATCGAAGATAAAGTCTTTTCTGAGAAGCGGAAGTGCCACCTGTTCACGGATAAGAGCCAGGTAGCTCAGGTGTCCCAGAAAGAACTTTTCGTCGGTCAGAACCGAGATACAGGTCGCACCGTTGTCCTGATACGTACTGGCTATATCAAGCGGATCGAAATCGGGGCGGATGATCCCTTTGCTCGGAGAGCCCTTTTTCACTTCGGCAATAACGGCAGTCCAGCCGGAGTGTGCAGCATCGCGGAGTGCCCGCTCAAAACCGCGCGGCTGGTCCTCACGATCGGCAAGCCTGGACTTCATCTCCGCCAGCGGCTGTGCTGCCATTGCCGCAGCGACCTCAACCCGCTTGTGGGCGAATATCTTTTTAAGTATGTCAGGGGTGCTCATGTTCTCCTTCAGTTGTTCGTCATCCCGACCAGCTTTTCAAGCTGATTCAAGGCCCGGCCGGAATCTATAGCCTCTTCTGCAAGCCGCACCCCGTCTGCAAGAGAAGGTGCCTTCCCTGCTGCTGCAAGTGCAAAAGCGGCATTGATCAAGACGATATCACGGCAAGGCCCTGATTCGCCTGAAAGGACGGCTTTCACAATCTCCGCATTCTCTACCGCATTTCCGCCGCGCAGCTCCTCCATCCGGCAGAAATCGAAGCCGAGCTCTTCAGGGGTAAAAAGAGTGATATTGACACCGGCAGGGGTCACCTCTGCGACGCTTGTTGCAGCGGTCAAAGTCACCTCATCCATTCCGTCCAGTCCATGGACGACGAAACCGTGCCTGCAGCCGAGCTTGTGGAGGACATGCGCAAGTTTTTCCACCAGCGGCTCTGCATAGACCCCCATGACCTGGCACTCTGCCCCGGCAGGGTTGGTGAGCGGGCCAAGGATATTGAAGATAGTCCGTATCCCTATCTCCTTTCTCGGCCCGATTGCATGCTTCATGGCACCATGCAGCGCCGGCGCGAACAGGAAGCCGATGCCGATCCCGGATATACACTGCTCGACTTTCTCCGGAGTAATCTCCAGATTTACCCCGAGTTTCTCAAGGACATCAGCGCTGCCGCAGAGAGAGGAGACCGAACGGTTCCCGTGCTTTGCAACCTTGACTCCGCAGGCAGAAACGACAAAAGCGACTGTTGTCGAGACATTGAAGCTGTTCGTGCCGTCACCACCGGTACCGACGACGTCGAGTATTGTCTCCTGATCGATATTGATGTCATCGCGGTCGATATCGATGACACCTCTGCCTACACGGATCGGGGTCGCACGCTCCCGCATCACCCGGGCAGCGCCGGTTATCTCTTCGACCGTCTCACCTTTCATCCTGAGCGCGGTAATGAATGCACCGATCTGCGCCGGTGTCGCCCCGCCTGACATGATCTGATCCATTACTTCGATCATTTCACCTTCGGTCAGATCTTCACGCTCAACGACTTTGGCTATCGCTTTCTTGATCATTAGAAACTCCAAAATCTGTGAAAAGTGAATAGAGCGGGTCTTAAAACCTTTCACCTTTCACCTTTCACATTTTACTTTTCACTGCCGTTTACTCATCTCCAGAAAATTATTCAACAGCTGCATCCCACCTTCAGTCAATATCGATTCGGGATGGAACTGCACCCCCCACACCGGCAGTTCTTTGTGCTGAAGCCCCATGATCTCCCCCTCTTCTACCCAGGCGGTGATCTCCAGCGACTCCGGAAAAGAGGCTCTTTCAACCACGAGCGAATGATAACGGGTCGCATTAAACGGGCTTGGCAGCCCGGCAAAAAGTCCTTTTCCATTGTGGATTATCGGTGAAGTCTTGCCGTGCATAAGGGTTGCGCTTCTGACCACCTTCCCGCCGAAAGCGGCGCCGATCGCCTGATGCCCCAGACAGACACCCAGCAGTGGAATCTTTCCGGCAAAATGACGGATAGCTGCGACAGATATTCCTGCTTCTTCAGGCGAGCAGGGACCGGGAGAGACCACGATACGGGCGGGCTTAAGCCGCTCGATCTCTTCAAGGGTGATCCGGTCGTTGCGGAACACCTGCACATCCTCACCCAGTTCCCCGAAGTACTGGACAATGTTGTAGGTGAAGGAGTCGTAATTATCGATCATTAGTAGCATCAGTAAAGCCCCTTCTCAACAGTTTCTATCGCCTTTACCACTGCCATAGCCTTGTTGACCGTCTCCTGATACTCTGCAGCAGGATCTGAATCCGCAACTATCCCGGCACCTGCCTGCAGATGGATCTTCCCGTCCTTGATCACGAGAGTCCGTATCGCAATGGCAAGGTCCATATTCCCTGAAAAAGAGAAGTAGCCGACCGCACCGCCGTATATCTCCCGCTTCGATGGCTCCAACTCGTCGATTATCTCCATGGCTCTGACCTTCGGCGCTCCGGAGAGCGTGCCGGCAGGGAACGTTGCCCGGACCAGATCGAAAGCATCCATGTCGCCGTCGATCTCACCCAGGACGTTTGAGACGATATGCATGACGTGCGAATACCGCTCGACAGTCATCAACTCGGACACCCTGACAGTCCCGGTCTTGCAGACCCTGCCGAGATCGTTACGCCCGAGATCGACCAGCATCACGTGCTCTGCACGCTCTTTGGGATCGGCTAGCAGCTCCTCCTCAAACCGGAGATCTTCCTCTACGGTAGCGCCACGAGGCCGGGTCCCCGCTATCGGCCGGAGTTCGACCTTATCCCCCTCTTTCCGGACCATGACCTCTGGTGAAGCACCGACAACCAGCGTGTCGTCCATCCGGAGGAAAAACATGTAGGGAGAAGGGTTCAGGGTTCTGAGGACCCGGTAGATATCAAGCGGGTCGACTGTCAGCTCTGCCGAAAAACGCTGGGACAGGACGACCTGTATGATATCACCGCTCCGTACGTACTCCTTTGCCTTCTCCACGGCGCTTTCGAAATCGCTCCGGAGAATATTCGAAGAGAGGGTGACCGGTTTTCTGCCACTTTTTGCATCCTGAGCTGACGGCAAGGGTGATTTCAGTCGTGCAGTCAGTGCATCGATCCGGGCAATCGCATCAGCATAGGCATCATCAGGTGAAACTCCATCAAGATGGGCATTTGCGACGACCTTTATCTTCTGACGGACACTGTCAAAAATTAGCAGCGTATCGGTAATCAGGAAACAGGAGTCCCATGCACCGATCTCCGCCGGCTTGTCGCTCTTGAGATCCTCGAAGTAGCGGACCATGTCGTAGCCGATATAGCCGACCGCTCCACCGAAAAACCTGGGAAGCCCATCCACCTCGACCGGTACGAAGCGTGCGAGATACTCTTTGACTCTGCCCAGAGGATCTTTTGACTGCGATGAGACCGGATGCTCACCGCTCCTCAGGATCTCGACCAGGTCTCCGCGAGTACGGATGACAACTGAAGGCGATGCTCCCAGAAACGTATAGCGGCCCCATTTCTCTCCGCCTTCGATACTTTCGAGAAGAAAGGAGTAGCTGCCATCATCTATTTTTTTGAAAGCGGTCACGGGAGTATCCATGTCCGCCATTATCTCGCGATATACGGGGATCAGATTCCCTTTTGATGCCAGGTCGGCAAAAGCTAGTCTGTCAGGGAAATACATCAGAACTCCAGAGGGAAAAAGATAATATTTGTTACCACAGGAGGGGAGTTTTACGCAAACAATTCATCCGGCAGAAGATAGAAAATCAGCCCTTTAACGTGAAGTAGAAAGTAGCCCCTACCCCTTCGACAGCGTCAGCCCATACCTTGCCGCCATGCCTGTTGATTATCCTCTGTACAATGGCCAGGCCTATGCCGGTCCCTTCGAACTCGGGACCATGAAGCCTGTGGAATGGAGCAAACAGATTTTCCGCATAACTCTTGTCGAAACCGGCGCCGTTGTCCTTCACGAAATATACCGGCCGGGAGGCTATAAGCGTGCTGCCGAACTCGATCTCAGCCTCCTCTACCTTTGAAGAGTACTTCCAGGAATTTCCCAAAAGGTTGGTAAACATGACCTCAAGCAGCCGTTCATCCCCATTGGCTTCCAGCCCCTCCTCGACCTTGAATCTGACTTTCCGTTCAGGGTCTCTTTCGATCAGGGATGCGGCAATGTTGTTCACAATCCGGCTGAGGTTGACCCGTCCGGATTTAAGCTCTCTTCGCGAAAGCTGTGAAAGATCGAGAAGATCATCTATCAGAAGCCCCATTTTGCAGCACCCGGCAATGATTCTCGACAGGTACTGCTTGACCTCGTCATCAAGCCTTTCTGAATACTCACTCTCCAGAATACTGCTGTAGCTGCTGATGTGGCGAAGAGGGGCTCGAAGGTCATGTGAGACCGAATAGCTGAACGACTCAAGTTCACGGTTGGCAGCCTCAAGCTCTGAAGTCCGCTCTATGACTCTCTTTTCCAGATCCTGATTGAGCCGCCTGATCTCGTTGTCCGCATTTACTCTCTCTGTTACATCGCGAACCACCTCGATCCCGCCCACGATCTCACCGGAAGCGTTCCGGAGCGGACAAGCCGTTATCTCGAGATGGAGTTGATTATCTCCGATTACTCTATTACGGAGCATCTGATACGTCCCTCCGTCCTCAAAGGAACGTTTCATGGGGCAGTCATCACATATGGCAGTATTATGATTGTAAGCATCATGATTGTAAGCATCAAAACAGTGCTTTCCGACACAATCACCGACCAGGTTCATATGCGCCTGATTCTGCAGGATCACCTTGTAATCCCGGTCCTGGATGCTCAGTCCCTCTCCCATGCTCGAAAGGATCGACTCAAGCTTGACTTTTTCCGCCTCAAGTTCGTCAAATGTCTTGAGATACTCTTCGACCTGATGCCTCAGCTCCTCTTCTGCAGAAGCCAGCTCTTTATTACGATCCTGGAGAGCCTTCTCGCGGATATTTACCGCATCCGCCATTTTCATGAAACTCTGGTGAAGATCGTTAATCTCAATATAGCCAGAAGATACGACAGTCTCCCGGACATCTTCTCCGGCAGCCAGACTCTTGCTCATCTCAGTGAGAGCATATATCGGTGCGCTGAGCCTGTTGACCCGCTTGAATGCGAAAAAGAGTGCCCCGGCAAGCACGCTGAAGGTGAGAAGAGCCAGAAGTCTCTCCATATCGTAGAGATGCGCATAGGCATTATCTTTATCGTGAACCGAAACAATGACCCAATCGTTCTGGGGAAAAGGGAGAACCGTCCCGATGACATCCCTGCCTGAAAGTTTGAACGAGTACGTGCCGCTCTGCCCCTGGAAACCGGCGGTTATCTGGGGGATGGAGATAAACGCCTCTTTTTCGCCGATCAAGGCCTTGTCGGGATGAGCGATCAGGCGTCCGGCAGGGCTGACGATGAACGCATATGCTTTCTGGGAGGTCTTCGTCGGCTCAACAAGCTTGCTGAGATACGAGAGATTCATCGTTCCGGAGATCACCCCGTTTTCCCAGGGGATGCCGATCGAAATGACCGACTCTCCGGTCCGTAAGGAGACAAACGGTTCTGACCAGGCCAAACGACCGCTGTTTTTCACACTCTTGAAAAGATAGTTCCCTGAAAAATTCTGCTTTGGAGCCTTGCTTCTAACCGGCTGATCGACAGAGCCGGCGGCCCCGAGCAAATTGCCGCTGCCATCCATAAAAAGAATCGATTCGAAGAGCGGATCAGCGTCATGAAACCTGTTTGCCACTGATCTCAGATTTTTGAACTCTTTATCATTATGCTCATTCAACTCTTCCCGTATCTGCTTCAGCATCACGACCGGTCTCGCGATAAACAGCTCGACTGCAGAGCTGACCGTATGAGCGACTTTTAGGTTGTCAAGACGTATCCGTTCGCCGGTCTCGCGATGGAACATCGCGACCGAGACAGCCATTGCTACAAGCATCGGCACAAGCGTCAGCAGTGCTATGCTCGCAATCATTGCATTTCGTATGCTGATCTGCTTTTTCATCTTCCTTAGAGACTCCCGATGAGGGGGATATTATCATGAAAGCATTCTCTAACAAACCGAATTTATGCCTCTCCCGAGTTTTTTCACTTCCGGGGTTGAAAAGTTCCAGCTGAATGATTAGCTTCTCCAGGTTACACCTCATCTAGGTAAAAGGAGATCGCCGCACCATGAAGACCACCAAACAGTTCCAGACAGAAGTCCAGCAACTTCTCGACCTCGTTATCCACTCCCTCTACTCGAACAAGGACATTTTCCTGCGGGAACTTGTATCAAACGCTTCCGATGCGATTGACAAGATCCGCTTCGAAGCCCATTCGGATGAAGCCCTTCTCGAATCGAACAGCGACTGGAAGATCAAGATCACCCCTGATAAAAATGCCGGGACCCTGACGATCATTGACAACGGTATCGGGATGAGTATGGCTGAAGTGGAAGAGAATATCGGGACAATCGCCCGCTCAGGCACCAAGGCTTTCATGGAAGCCCTCAAAGAGGCAAAGAGCTCGAATAATCCCGAGCTGATCGGTCAGTTCGGCGTCGGATTTTACTCTTCTTTCATGATCGCCGATCGAGTGACTCTTACCACCCGCAAAGCTGGAAGCCCTTCAGCCGGATGCAGCTGGGAGTCGACCGGCGACGGCAGTTACACGGTCGAAGAGGTCGAAAAGGCTTCCCGGGGGACCGAGATCGTCCTTCACCTGAAGGAAGAGATGAAAGAGTATCTTGACGAATGGAAGATCCGCTCGATCATCAAGAAATACTCTGATTATGTCCAGTACCCGATCACCATGGACATTACCCGCAAAGAGCCGACAAAAGGGCTCGACGGAAAAGTGATCGAAGGTGGCGGCGACATCGAGAAGACAACTGAAGAGACCCTCAACTCGATGAAAGCTATCTGGACCCGCCCGAAAAACGAGATAACCGACGAGGAGTATGAGGAGTTCTACAAACATATCTCCCACGATTTCGAAAAGCCGTTCCGGCAGATTCACTACGCAGCAGAAGGAACGAGCGAGTTCAAGGCCCTTCTCTATCTCCCGGCGCACAAGCCGTTCGATCTCTTTTCACAGGACAAAAAGAAAGGCGTCCATCTGTATGTAAAAAGGGTCTTCATAACCGACAACTGCGAAGCACTGCTCCCTGACTATCTCCGCTTCGTCAAAGGGGTGGTGGACTCAAGCGATCTGCCGCTCAACGTCTCCCGCGAGATCCTGCAGGAAGATGTCCAGATCAGAAGGATCCAGAAGAACCTGGTAACAAAGACCCTTTCCACCCTGGCCGAGATTAAGGAGAAGGAGCCGGAAGAGTACCTGAAGTTCTATCTTGAGTTCGGGCCGGTTCTGAAAGAAGGTCTGCACTTCGACTATGCGAACAAAGAGAAGCTGCAGGAGCTGGTGCTGTTCGAAAGCACGGCGACTGAAGCCGGAAAACCGGTCTCACTGAAAGAGTACGTTGGGAGGATGCCTGAAGGCCAGAAGGAGCTCTACTTCATCACCGGCACCAGCCGTGAGATGGTAGCCAACTCACCCCATCTCGAAGGGTTCCGGAGCAAGGGGTATGAAGTCCTGTTCCTCACCGACCCGGTTGACGAGTGGGTCGTGCAGGCGCTGACCGAATATGACGGGAAGAAGCTGAAAGCAGTCGATCGCGGCGATGTGGAACTTGACAGTGAAGAAGAGAAAAAGGTCAAGGAAGAGAAGAAAAAAGAGTCCGAAGAGCAGTATAAAGGCCTGCTTGAGTTCATCAAGGAGAATCTGTCGGAAAGCGTGAAAGAGGTTCGTTTCTCAGGACGCCTGACCGAGAGCGCCTGCTGCCTCGTTGCCGACGAATACGGTATGAACGCCAACATGGAGCGGATTATGAAGGCGATGAACCAGGATGTGCCCCAGTCCAAACGGATCCTTGAACTGAACCCTGCCCATCCGATCATGCAGGTGCTCGGCAGGATGTACGATGCCGACAAGGGAGATCCCAAGCTCGCCGACTACTGCGAACTACTCCTCGACCAGGCGCTTCTCACCGAAGGGTCAGCCATAAAAGACCCGCTGAAATTTACCAAGCTGATTTCCGAGTTGATGGTGAAGGCAGGGTAGAAGAGTCGATTACTGTTTCTTGCCACAAAAAGGGGTGGACGCCAAAGCGTTCACCCCTTCGTTGGTGAAGGTCATCAATCTTCAAATCGGGCATGGCTTTGACCTGCCGGTTTTTTCGGGCAGGTCGAAAGCCTTGTTGGACATTCGGTGTTCTAGCCGCTGGTTTTCATGTTTTGTCAAATGCGTAGGCCTGACGTTTGAATGGACCTGGATTGAGATAAAGCCTATTTTTCATCACGAACCGGCCAAACATAATAGTTGAAGTTTTTACTGAGATAATTTTTATAGGCTACCTCCATACTGACAACCCAGGCTTGGGCGGAATAGTTGGCAATGCTTGAGGTCCAGTAGTTACTATCTTGGACATTTTTATAACCGTTTGCATTGAACCACTTGAATGGGGATTCTCCCCCTCTTTTTTCGAAGGCTTCCAGTTCATCCTTCGTAGGCAAGCGCCAGTCACTGTAACCCCCATAATTCAGCTTTTCCACCCACCGCATTGCATCATCCCAGGTCATTTTTTCGTCGGCAATATTTCCATTTCGTGACCACATCAGACCACTTACAGTATCTGTGTAAACCAGTGGGTTCCGCTCCTGTTGGTTCAGAAATTCACCATTTTCATATTCCAGTAAATTGCTATTTGCGTCGTTTATCAACGCAATTTTTAAAATTTCACCACTTGGTCGTGCTTTCACCTGAGGGCGAATGAGACCACTTTCGTATTGATCTTTGAAAGCCTTTGCTTTTAGAGAATGAAGTGGAATACTGCCATTCAAAGCGATGACAATGGAAGTGGATTTACTATTCTTAAGTTCTACCGGAAACCGACCTTTCTCAATATCGTATTTGCCTAACTCCAATCGTACCTGTGAAGCATCAAGCGTGTATTCCTTTTCCGAAAGTTGCTTCAATTCTTCCCGCAAAGAATCCGCTTCAGCTGTAAGCAGAGCAAGCTCGTTCTGTTTCTTGGTTTCCAGTTGGTCGCTTTCTTTTTGAATTCTTGCATTAAAGGCATGTTCTTTTTCAAATTCGCCTCGCTTCTGGGCATTCAGGTCTGAAACAATCTTGTTGTAACGGTTTATGATCAGTTCTCGCGCTGGGGCTGCGTTATTTTCCAACTTGGTTATCAGTGAATTAATTCGCCTGATTTCTGCAAGTGCAGCGTCAATACTACTAGATATGATTAAAGGTCGCTGTTGCCTTTTACGCTCCAGTTCAGCTTTAATTCTGACAAGCTTTGCTTCATTCTCTTTCTCACTTGCTTCAAACTCAGTACGTATTTGTTCACTCTTCTGCATACTTAATTGTTCTTCGGCTAATTGCCTTTTCTTTAGCTCTTCAGTCTTAATTCGAGATTCGATGACCCTTTTCTGCCGCTCGGTTTCTTGTCGTTTCTGGTCATTTTGAGCTTGCAGGGCAGACTGCTCTAACTCCTGCAACTCCGCTTCCAACCTGGCTAGTTCTGCCTTATTGTCCTGTAACTTCTGCTCAATGTTGGGGAGAAAGACAAAATCGCCGCTACCTGAAAGCAGGCCAAAGTTAGGTGTCTGGTTATGACCTCTTCCCCTCGCGTCACCATAGACTTTTTCGCGGATGATGGCCTGGATTTCATTGGCAGTGATAAAATCGCCTTGGGCTTCAAGTATTTCGATCAACCGACCGGTAAAGACGCTATGCCCCTTGGGACCGCCATCAAGAACTTCCTCGCCTTTGCTGCCAGCGGTTAGAATCTGGCGGACATTCTCTTTGGTTATCTCTTTCAGGTATGACAGGTCGCGGCGGCTTTTTTTGTCAACTGCCCGGGTGGTCATAAGGCCGCTGTAGCAGGCATCCATGACGTAAAAGACGTGCTTTGCAGGGAGCTTAGCGGAGATTGTATCCCTCAGTTCGGTCATCGTCAGGTTTTTGCGAATTTTATCAGTTGAGCCATCATAGGGGATCAAGTAGCCAATTTCTTTCCCCTGGGCACCTTTTTCCTGGTTACCATGCCCCGCCCAAAAGAGGAACAAGGCATCCTCCTCCCCCATTTGGGCGGGCAGTTCTTCAGTCAGAAGTTCCAAGATGCGATCCCTGGTGGCTTCCTGATTGTAAAGGGTAATTATCTTGTCAAAGCGATAGTTCTTGCGGATGACTGCTTCGACCCCTTTTGCATCGTTAACGGCATAGGAGAGCTGTCTATCTGGCGGCAGGTTCTGGTAGCGGTCTATTCCTATAATGACAGCGTAGGATTTGTTGTAGAGCTTGACCTCACCGGTCTGGTTGGTAGCAGTGTCTTTGGCGACTACGGTGAGGCCGCGGGTTTCAGATGCTTCAATTACTTTGGCTAATGTGAGAGTGCAGCATATCACTCCGATTACCGCAATAATGAAAAACGTAATTAAATTCCTCATCATGTTGCCTCCTCTGTATTCTTTGTTCAACTCATAATTGACCGGTTCACTCGCGCGTGAACCGGTGATCTTCCCAAATGGCACATATCAGTTTATGGTCATTAGAAAATATTTCAATGCAAATAACGGGTACTCCGGCTACTCGCCATCAAGCATATACCGCTCAATGATCCAACGGGCGATGCTTCTTGCTGGCGGCAGCCCTTCCGGCGGATCTTCACGGCTGAACCAGCGAGCATCCTCCAGTTCGTTCGAATCGACCATTATCTCACCGCTTTCATACTCGGCGACAAACCCCGCCATGAGCTGGCTCGGAAAGGGCCAGCACTGGCTGCCGACATACTGCACGTTTTTAACGACAATCCCCGTCTCTTCCAAGACCTCACGTGCAGCACACTCCTCCAGAGACTCACCCATATCGAGAAACCCTGCCACGAGCCCGTAGCGGCCAGGAAGCCACTCACTTTTTCTGGCAAGCAGAAAACGGTCATCTCGCTTCACCAGCACGATACTGCACGGATGGATCGACGGGAAATGCTCGTAGCCGCAGGCGCTGCAAAGCATCCCCCAGCTCCCTGTCATCGGGGTCAGCGCTCCCCCGCAGCCGGAACAGAAACGACTCTTCCGCTGCCAGTGAAGAATCTGCATGGCCATCCCGCCGAGGGTCAGCGTGGCATCATCGAGGCGGTCACCGGCAGCATTGAACGCTTCTGCAGCGAAAAAATCGGGGATCTCTATCGAACGGCTGATGGCGGTCATCCACAAGGGCAGGCCCTGCCAAAGGCCGATGCAGAGCGGCTTGCAGGTTTCAGGGAGAAAGCCTGGAGCCGCACCGCAGGGGAGTTCCAGCTTTTCGCCAGTCTTGCTGACAATCAGGGAATTCCCTTGAAGAATCAGCCAATGCCCGTCACCTTCAGGAGCCCGTGAACCTGGGGCCAACGGGACGAAATGCTCTTTGACGGCTTCATGATTGAACGGCAGATCGACAGTAGACGGATAACGCATAAAAACTCCCCAAAAAGAACCACAAATTGAAAAGGCGCCACAAAGGACGCCCACTCAACCACTCAACCACTCAACCACTCAACCACTCAACCACTCAACCACTTACTTCTTCTTACCTTCAAGCTCTTCCTTGATCCCCTCTATGACCGCCTTCACTTCGTCGATCATCTCCTGGGCCTGGGGCGACTTCTCATATTTGAGGTACAGCTTCAGGAACCTGACCGCCTCGGTAAGATGCTCCCTGTCCATATGGAGGCTCCCCAGGGTCAGGTAGGCAAGCGTGAACTCGGGATCGAGACGGATCGCTTCAAGGCACTCCCGCTCGGCATCATCATGCTCGCCGAGATCATAGAAGAGTTCACCTAGATTGAAGTGAGCCGCAGCATCATCCGGATCTACGGAAATACCTTTGTTGAAAGCCTCTATGGCTTTCTCACGGTCTCCAAGCCCGTACCAGGCATCCCCGAGCGCGTTGTAGGCGAAAACATTCTCCGGATCAAGCTGCAACGCTTCTCCATAGGCCTTTATCGCATCTTCAGGCCGCTCCATGCTGTTGTAGACCAGACCGATGTTGACATACCCGTCTGCATCTTTCGGATCTACCTTTATGATCCGCTCATACGTCCGCAGAGCATCCTTGTGAAGACCCTGCTCAAAATAGAGATCCCCGAGCGACGTCAGAGCGTCCGTATCCGCTGGAGCCAGTTTCAGCCCCGCTTCATAGGCAGCTATCGCCTCTTTCGGCTTCTCCGCACCGGAAAGCGCCTCTCCCATATAGAAGTGCCCCTCCGGGTTGTCCGGCTCAAGCTCGACACATCTCTTTGCAGCAGCAGTCGCTTTCTTGTAATCGGCAGACTCTATGGCTGCAATGACCTTCTCAAGACTCTCATCAAATGGAGCGCTCATAGTTCCCCTCACTTTGCTTGAATCAGCAGCTGAATTTACAGAATTTATATCATAGTAGATTTTAATTATCATCTCAATTCTCTACAATTCAGATTTCGGATCAGGAAACCGCTTCACATACTATTTATTTCATCTATACTCCTTTGCAACTAAGAAGACAGGAATGTCCATGCAAGAAAAAATCGAATCAATGGGGCTCCGAACACTCGAAGACATCAGCAGCCTGATCCTGCACTCCCACGATCTGAGGGAGACTCTCGACAACATCGTCACGCTTGTCTCCAGGCGGATGCAATCCGACGTCTGCTCGATATATCTGCTTGACGATGACGGCGAGACGCTGCGCCTCCACTCGACCAAAGGTCTCGCCAAATCCTCTGTCGGCAAAATCACGATGAATGTCTCTGAAGGCCTTAGCGGCCTGGTCATCGAGCAGCGGGGGGTAATCAGCCTCGAAAACGCTCAGGAGCATCCTCGCTATAAATACTTCAAAGAGTCAGGGGAGGAGCGGTATCACTCGTTCCTCGGGATCCCGATGTTCGAACGGAAGTCACCGGTCGGCGTCATCGTGGTCCAGCACCGTGAAGCCCGGGCCTACACCAAAAGCGAGATAAGCACGCTCTCCACGATCGCCTACCAGATATCAAGCATCGTACTGAATGCAAAACTGCTCGACTCCATCCGGGAAAAGGATGAAGAGCGGGCTCTCCTGGAAAGAGAACTCCGGAACATCCACAGTAGCACCGACATCACCGGCACTGCAGGTATTCTGAACGGAGAGGCGCTCCGGAACTCATCTGATCGCCATGGCATCGGCGTCTCACCGGGATTTGCGACAGGTAACGTCTATATTCTCAGCAGACGCAACCCTCTGCTTGCTTCAATAATGGAGAGCGCTCTTTCGCCGGAAGAGGAACATCGTAAACTCAGCCTTGCACTTGAAAAGGCACGGATACAGACCCTCTACATGGAGAAGCGAGTTGCTGAACGGCTCTCGGAAGAAGATGCCGCCATATTCCATGCTCACCTTCTGATACTCGAAGACAGAGGCTTCATCGGCAAGATCCAGGAACTCATCGACCAGGAGTTCGGCGCCGCCAGGGCAGTGCACGAGGTTGTGAACCATTACAAGGATGCCTTCGCCCGGATGAACGATCCGTACCTCAACAGCCGCTCTGCAGACATGGAGGACATAGGTCGCCGGATCATCGACTCTCTGGACGGGCATACGGAAGAGCCGGTCCATTTTGACGAGAAACGGATCCTGGTCGCTGTCGAAATCCTCCCTTCGGACCTTGCAACCATGGAGGTCGAAAACATCCTCGGCATTGTCACTGAAAAGGGTGACATGAACTCGCATGCCGCCATCATAGCCCGTTCCATGGGAATTCCTGCAGTCGTCGCCGTCGAAGGCCTGCTGCGACAGCTTTCACTGAAAGACGAAATAATTCTCGACGGCAACAGCGGCCATATTTACATAAACCCTGACAGCCTTATCAGATCCGAATACGAAAGGCTGACAAATGACTACAGCTCTAAAAGGCGCGAACTCAACGGGCTGAGAGATATCCCTGCTGTGATGAAAGACGGGCTGCGCATCTGCCTGAAAGCAAACATCGGTATGATCAGTGATCTGCGGATTGCCGCATTGAACGGAGCGGAAGGGGTCGGTCTCTACCGGACCGAATTCCCCTTCATGGCCCGGAAGCAGTTCCCGGACCGGAGCGAACAGACAGCTATCTACTCCCGCATCCTTGACGGCTTCGAAGGGCAGCAGGTGACGATCCGGACACTTGACATAGGCGGCGACAAAGGGCTCCCCTACTTTGACCATCCGGATGAAGACAACCCGTTCATGGGGTGGCGGGCGATACGGATATCACTTGAGCGTACCGACATTTTCCGTGACCAGCTTGCCGCTATTATGACCGCTTCCGTTGGCAGGGACGCCAGGATCATGTTCCCCATGATCTCCGGAGTCGAAGAGATCGTCAGGATTCGCGCAATTGTGGAAGAGGTGAAGGATGAGCTGCGAGGGAGCGGGACCGGGTTCAATGAGCATATCCCTCTCGGGATTATGATCGAGATACCTGCTGCCGTGCAGATGGCAGAGATACTGGCGCGGAAGGTGGATTTCTTCAGCATCGGGACAAATGACCTTATCCAGTACACTCTTGCGGCTGACAGGAACAACCCGAAGGTTAAAAAGTACTACACTCCCTATCACCCGGCGATTCTCCACTCGATAAAAAGAGTCTCTGCTGCCGGGAAGAACGCCGGAATCCCGGTTTCGATCTGCGGCGAGATGGCGTCCGACCCTCTCTGCGCCCTCCTGCTGGCAGGTCTCGGGATTACGGACCTCAGCATGTCTTCTCCCTCGATCCCGATGGTGAAACAGGCATTAAGGGGCGCATCATTCGAATCAGCAGCAGCTGTCGCCGCACGAGTGCTGCAACTGGAAAGCAGCGAAGAGATTCTATCCTTTCTGAAAGAGTCAAGCATTGAACTGGGGATTGTCAGTTGAGTTTTTTCTGGAGATTTTCAAGCGGCTATCGTATAAAACACCATCAGTATTTATAACTGTCAACGGAGTTTGAACTATGAAAAGACTCGTCTACGCTCTGCTTTTGACAACCCTTATATACTCAATGGCCGAAGCAAAGATCTTCAAGGCTTACAACGGTGATGTCGACTTCAACCACTCCAAGCATATGGGGCTGTATCCCTGCACAGAGTGCCATGAAGGGCCGCCGCGCCAATTCGGCATCAACAAGGAAAAGGCGCATAAACTCTGCCTCGGCTGCCACAAAAAAGAAGGAGCCGGTCCCTTGCGCCACTGCGGTGAATGCCACGGTAACGGCAAAAAAGAGTAGGACCTTATCTATATGACCTCAAGCAATCTACAGGAGCTGCGGCAGAGGGCGTTGGCAGCAGTCGGACGCTTCCATTCCACCCATGACGACATCGCAACCAGACACGACGATTATCTTGCCGAGGCGGAAAAAGTGAATTCCATAGTTGAACCTATGAATTAGCAGAGTCACTCCCGGCCAGAACCATTTACTTCAGGGAGAAATGGCATGAGTTCCACGGCAAAAAAAAGTAATTCGGTCGAACCGGCAGCTATCCAAGCCTGGGCAGAGAAGAGGAGAATCTTTATCGAGCTTACCGACGGTCGAGTCATCGGCTTTCCCGCAGCGCGTTTCAAGCTTCTCGCAACGGCCAGCGAGGAACAGCTTGCAGAAGTCGAGGTCAGGCTAAATGGCTATGCTCTGCGCTGGGAATCACTGGACGAAGACATCACTGTTCCGGGAATTGTCGCGGGCAACTTTCAATTACCGTATCTTGTGGCGGATGAATTGTGCCCTTACGGGGAACCTGACTGAACCGTACTCCTAAAAATTTCTTGCCAATTGAAAGGGGTCGTTTTCCCAGACCACAAATAATCACCGCCAGCTTCTGCCACAACTCAAGACAGCAAAAATGTTATGTCCAAGTCCAAAGAAAGCCCCCGTGCGGCGGAGGCCGACGGGGGCTGGATTGAGCCGTTAGATCAACGTGGTTGGATTATCGCCTTACTCGTACTGTAGACCGAGAAGTGCTGCGAGTTGTTTTCCCGCCAGAAGTCACTGCCTGCTTGGTAGTGGTTCGATAAGTATTTTTTCCGGTTTGCCGAACCTGAGTCTGCTGACGAACTACCGCCCGCCGTTGCGGAGCCGCCAAAGCTGCGGTTGCACTGAATCCCAATATGAAGATTATTGCTAATGCGATGTTCCGTTTCATGCTCACCCCCAGTTAAACAATTTCCTACGTTATTTTCACCGAAAACTCATTTTAGCGGCATAAAAACTACAAGTACAGCCACACGGTCTTTTTTAATTTTTTCCCAATAAATTTTGACATTTTTCCCTTTCAGGGATGCGTCCGTCATCATTTTATCAAAGTTCGACATTTCACCGTTTGCATAATATGTCTCGCTCTTACCTTTTGTGTCAGTAAAAGTGAGGTAGCATGAATCACCACATTCAAGCGACTGAAATGATCCTTCCGAAATACCAGAGGCATTTGCTTTAAGTACAGTCTTTACCGTAAATACTTTATGACCGGCTGGCGTTATCAAAATTTGGCCGGTGGATGGCCCTGACACAACATGATCATAATCACCGATGACCGTGATATCTGATTTACTTTTTATTGCTACATCTACAGCTTTACGTTGCGGGCTTTTGAAATTAGTACTGAGCAAATACGTAGTGCCGTTAGAGGCCAGGATGTAAATATTGTCCGATTCCTTCTTGACCTTCCCAGTAAGTACTATGTCGTCTG
The DNA here is from genome assembly GCA_009886125.1 of Geobacter sp. Lineage (GTDB taxonomy): Bacteria > Desulfobacterota > Desulfuromonadia > Geobacterales > DSM-12255 > VEOV01. Next base: position 33,248 of record VFJK01000069.1, read on the forward strand.
CAAAAGAAAAACTGCTGAGAGAAATGACTACAAATAATAAGAAAAATATCCTAATTCTCATAAATAACCCCTAGGAACAGTTCAGTTGCCGATTTAATCTATATCAAATCCACGGCTGCTGATTTGTTGTAATCAACTTGTAATACAAGTAGTTACCTCTAACCCCATAATAAAATGGGTAAATTACGAATAGACCACCTACAGTTATGCTGCCTAGAACAATTGCCAAAATACCGCTACCCCATAAACTTTTTGAGAAGCACCAAAGTACTCCAAAAAAGAAAGATGCCCAATTCCATTTACCTTTATAAATTTCATTGGATTCAAATATCTTACGAAATTCATGCTGGTAATATGGTTTTAAATGAGCAAAACCTGGGATTGCCTGTTCTACAGTTTTAGCTGTTGGCTGTTGATACTGAGGCTGTGGCTGTGGTTGTTGAAACTGCTGCTGACTCGGTTGTGATGGAACAGCTACTTGAGTTCCGCAAAATTGACAGGCTACATCTCCAGCAGACATGTTTGCTCCACATTTACTGCATACCATAGTCCCCTCCTCGTTATTGCCTAAATCAGCTATCCGCGTAGCTGTTTGATGATATTTTCCCGCCGTTTAAGGATCGACTCAAGCAGGCTGAGGTGATCAAGTGCACTTGCTGAGTCACCGATGCCGTTTTCAAGAGTGGCAAGCCCCTTGGAAAGTTCCTCGTTTATCCCCTCGCTGCCGGGCAGAGATTGTAAGGTCTTGTAGCGTGCTTCGTCGCAAAGACGCTCCAATCGATTCTTCACGGCAGAATCCTGGCCAGAATCGGCTCTCACTCTTTCCGCCAGATCATTCAGCTTCATCCTGAAGAGCTGCATGAAACTGTTCTGGGCGTCATCAGTCCGGCCTTGTTCCGCAACCTTGCGGGTTGCCGCCATCATAAGTGAGGCTCCGATCACAAAAGCGAGTAGCAGCAGAGCCGTTATGACAACAAGCGGAGTATAGTCACACCCTCCCAGATAGAGCCAGACAACAGCCACTGCTCCCAGCAGATTGAGGCCGGCCATAACTCCCATACCGGCATGAAGTGGTAATGCCTGATGAAATTCACATTTACCGGCAGCAAGCGGATTAGTCGCCGCAGCCCAGACAAATATCTCTGCCAGAACAACACAGAATGCAGTCAGCAGGAATCTGCTGTCCGCCAGGCTTTCAGATGCAGCCATAGAAAGCAGGGCAACGCTCACAACTGCTACGCCAATCAATACCGCAAAGCTCTTGATATTATTCATTTGGCAAACCTCACTGAATGGCTGTTCCGCACTGAGCACAGAACTTCACGTTTGGCGCAGCAAGCTCGCCGCATTTCGAACAGGTCTTAACCAGTTCTTTCCCGCAACTGGGACAAAACCGACACTTTTCCGCAGTTACCGTACCGCAGTTGGAACATTTTACTGGCATCTGCGAGCCGCATTCACGGCAGTTAATCTGTCCGTCAGGATTATCGGTGCCGCATTTGGCGCAGAGATTATAAACATCCCCGCAGTTGGGGCAAAATTTTGCCCCCTTTGGTGCTTTAGTCCCGCATTTGTCGCAGATGCAAGACTGCTGCTCTGTATTCGGCGAATCTTGAACAACTGCAAAACCGCAGGCGGCGCAAAATTTCCCGTTGACTGGGATTTGCCCGCCGCATTTTGGACAGGGAGTGCCTTGAGATTGTGACGGAGCGAACTGCATCTGCTGTGCCATCCCCATGGCAGCGTTTCCCATTGCCCCGCCCATACCGAAACCCATCCCCATGCCGATACCGGCCCCCATTATACCAGTGCCTCCCCCGCCAGGATTTGAGGCAGCTGACTCCATGGTATTGAAGGAGCGTTCCTGCTGATAGCTGTAGCCAACAATGTTCATCTCCGCTTTTTTGGCCAGGGCTGCCTTGAGCTGTTTGACGGAAGGATCATCTTCCGGCGCATTAATCGAAAGTATCTTGAACTGCATGAGTTTGAGCCCAAACTCCGCCAGATCTCCTTCAATGTCATGTTGGAGAAAATCCGATATTTCGGATAGATGGGCGTTGATCTCCAGAATCGACATCCCCTCAAGCACGAGTTTGCGGGCAATCGACTCTTTTACTTTTGTGATTACAATCCCCTTGAAATGGGACATGAGGGTGTTGCCGTCATACTGCGAAAGAGTGCCGACAATCTTGATCAAAAACTTGGCGCCGTTTTCTATCTGCACGCCAAATTGACCGAAGCCCCGCACAGGCAGCATGATCTGATATTTCGGGTCCATGAGCTGGATTGGATCGGGAGTACCCCACTTGACATCAAGCGTTATGGCCTTGTTGATGAACCAGACTTCAGCAGTAAACGGCGACTGACCGCCAAAAGGTATTTTGAAGAATTTGCTCAGGATGGGAATATTATTGGTATCGAGGGTATGACGACCTGGGCCGAAAGTCCCTATCATCTTCCCTTCCTTAAGAAGGATCGCCTCCTGGCTCTCCGACACAATGAGCTGTGTCAAGGTGGAGAGTTCCTGTGAAGGGAATTTCCAGACATACACTCCGGGAATTGAATTCCATTTTACAAGATCAATAAATGCCATGGCCGTTTTCTCACTTATCGTGGAATGTCAGTATGTGGATATGGTAAAGCCTACTTCTAACTTTGCCGTTTTTCTTATCAATGAAACCAGTTCTAATTAGAAAATTTGCCTGGTCAAACGACATGACATTAAATAACATTTCGATATGCTTAGCATGACATTTAATGCCATTCTTATGATGTTAGATCTCATATTGTCAAGTTAATATGTTTTTTAACATCATTAAATACTCAGCCCCCAACATATATTCTTTCATGAAAATTCGGGGGGATTGGCATGAAAAATACCAAGGAACTGCTGGGGGCACGAATCAAGGAGTTCCGCAAAGCACAGGGAATGACGCAGGAACAACTTGCTGAACAAATCGGTGTTGAACCGAGACATATAAGCAGAATGGAAGGCGGCTACAATGCGCCATCAATCGACCGCCTCGAAAAGATCGCTAAGGCCCTGAACGTCCCGATGCGAGATTTTTTCGACTTCATGCACCTTGACAGCCCCGATGCTCGAGCACAGAGCCTGGAAGAAATGTTGAAGGGAATGGACGAGAATTATCAGCGGATTATCTACAAGATCGTGCGGGCATTTGAGGGATAACTGGAGGAAGCTAACCGGGTTTATAATTGTTTTTTTGCTTAAAGTTGTGATAGCGTTACCATCATGATTTTTGAATGGGACGAGAAAAAAGCTAATGGCAACCTGAAAAAGCACGGAGTCAGCTTTGATGAAACCGCGACTGTTTTCCGCGACCCCCTCTCACTAACGGTTGTCGATTCGCTGCATTCAGAAACCGAGCATCGCTTCACCGACATTGGATTGTCAGACCAAGGCAGGCTTCTTGTGGTATCCTATACGGAGAGGGCATCGCGCATTCGAATCATCAGTTCTCGACTGGCGCTACCAGCGGAAAGGAAGGAATATGAAAAAGGTAATTAACACCGATGATATAAAAGCAGTTGATTTTTCCGGCGGAATACGCGGTAAACATCATGCGGCCTGCAAACAGGGATACTCTGTAAAGGTGCATCGTGAAGACGGAACTGCCATAATTCACAAGTTTGTTCCAGAAAAAGGCGCCGTTGTGCTCGATGAGGATATCAGAAGCTATTTTCAGGACGCCAAGGCTGTCAACGCAGCTCTGCGAGGTCTTATAAACCTGCTGCCGCAGGGCAGAAAGCGTGTTGGTGCCGCTTAGCCGTACGCAATAATTATTACGAACACTCAAACGCCCCGTCCCGGATGAACCGGAGCGGGGCGTTTTTATTGTATCCTTTATAAAACCTCCCGGCTTCGAGAAATGAGCCGGATGCCAGGCGCACCGCAGACCGGAATGAGAGTCGTAGCAGCGCTACGACGAGCGTTCCGGGCGAGGAGCAACGCCGCAGGCGGCCATTTATCGGAGCCGCAGCTACCCCAGGACGAAGACGAGGTCCTCTTTCTCAATCTTCTCCCCTTCCTTGAACTTCACCTCCACAATCGTTCCATCTGCCTTTGCCTTTATATTCGTCTCCATCTTCATCGCTTCGGTGACCATGAGCACATCGCCGGCCTTGATCTCGTCACCGGCCTTGACATTGACCTTCAGCACCTTGCCGGGCATCGGTGCACCGATATGGCCGGCATTCCCCTTGTCGGCCTTCTCCCGTGCTGCCGTATCGCTCTGCACCGACTGATCGCGCACCGTTACTGAACGGGCATTGCCGTTCAGTTCGAAATAGACCTGACGGGTACCGTCCTTCTGGACCCTGCCGACCGCGTTCAGTTTTATGATGAGGGTCTTCCCCGCCTCGATATCAAGAGAGGTCTCCTGCCCCGGCTCCAGGCCGTAGAAGAAGATCGGCGTCGGGATGACTGAGGTGTCGGAATACTCCTGACGATGGCGATCAAACTCCGGGAAGACATTGGGGTAGAGTATGGCCGAGATAAGCGCCTTGTCGTCTATCCTGTGCCCGAGTTTCTCCTCCAGCTTGAGCCGCTCTTCATCGAAATCCGCTGGCTCCAGAAGTTCGCCGGGACGGCAGGTAATCGGCTGTTCTCCTTTCAGGATGACCCGCTGCAGCTCTTCAGGCCACCCCTGATACGGCTGCCCGAGCATCCCCTTGAACATCCCGACAACAGACTCGGGGAACGCCAGATCCTCTTTGGAGGTAAATACATCCTCCGGTTCAAGGTTGTTCTTGACCAGAAACATCGCCATGTCACCTACCACTTTTGAAGACGGAGTGACTTTCACGATATCGCCGAACATCATGTTCACCTTGTGGTACATCTCCTTGCACTCGTCCCAGCGTTCGATCAGGCCAAGACCGGCTACCTGCGGCTTGTAGTTCGAGTACTGGCCCCCCGGTATTTCGTGATGGTAGACCTCTGCGGTCCCGGATTTAAGCCCGGATTCAAACGGAGCGTAGTAGTCACGGACTGTCTCCCAGTAGTTTGCCAGATGCTGCAATCCTGCTGCATTCACCTTTGGATCCCGCTCGCTCCCCTCAAGGGTCGATACGAGCGCATTCAGGTTCGGTTGTGCCGTCAAACCCGAAAGTGATGACAATGCCGCATCAACGATATCAACTCCTGCCTCGCTCGCTTTCAGGAGAGTTGCACTGCCGTTACTTGACGTGTCATGAGTATGCAGATGGACAGGAATCCCGATATTCTCTTTCAATGCCTTTACGAGCCGGTATGCTGCAAGCGGTTTCAGCAGCCCCGCCATATCCTTGATCGCCAGGATGTGCGCCCCCATCTTCTCCAGCTCTTTCGCCATGTTCACATAATATTCGAGAGGATATTTGTCCCGTTTCGGGTCGTTGATGTCACCGGTATAGCAGATCGATGCCTCGCAGATCTTGCCGCTCTTCCTGACCGCTTCCATCGCCACCTTCATGCCGGTCGTCCAGTTCAGCGAATCGAAGACCCGGAAGATATCGACCCCCGAATTTGCCGCCTCTTCAACGAATTTCTGCACGACATTGTCGGGATAGTTGGTATAGCCGACTGCGTTCGACCCGCGCAGCAGCATCTGGAAAAGGATGTTCGGAATCATTTCGGAGAGCTTGTGCAGTCTCTGCCAGGGATCTTCCTTCAGGAACCTCATGGAGACATCGAAGGTAGCTCCGCCCCAACACTCAAGCGAGAACAGGTCGGCGCCGAGATACGAGGTCGGTTCAGCTATCTTCAGCAGGTCATGAGTACGGACACGGGTCGCCAGGTTTGACTGATGTGCGTCACGCATCGTGGTATCGGTTATCAGAAGCTTATTCTGTTCAAGGACCCATTTTGAAAGGCCGTCTGCACCCAGCTTCATGAAGAGGTCACGGCTCCCTGCCGGACGAGGCTTAGTCATGTCGATTTCAGGGACTCTTGCCTCGATCAGCTCAACTGACTTGAGCGGTTTGGCGACACCAGGTGAACCGTTGACAATAACGTCGCCCAGGAAGGTCAGCACTTTTGTCGCCCGGTCCTTTTTCTCCCGGATATGAAGGAGCTCGGGATGCTTGTCGATAAAGGATGTATCACACTTCCCTTTCAGGAATACCGGGTGCGTAACGACATTTTCAAGAAAGCCGATGTTGGTTTTGACCCCGCGGACTCGAAACTCCTGAAGCGAGCGGTGCATTATGTTGCTCGCCTCGGAGAACGTGAGCCCCCAGGAACTGACCTTGACAAGGAGCGAATCGTAGTGAGGGGTGATCTTCGCTCCGGTGAAGGCGTTGCCGGCATCGAGCCGCACACCACAGCCTGCGGCGGATCGGTAGGTAGTGAGTGTGCCGAAATCCGGTGCAAAGTTGTTCGCCGGGTCCTCTGTCGTGATCCGGCACTGGATCGCATAACCGCGCATGTCGATAGCACTCTGCGAAGGGATGTTAATCTCCGGATCGGAAAGTTTGTGGCCGGCCGCGATCAGTATCTGGGTCTGGACCAGGTTGCGCCCGGTTATCATCTCGGTGACGGTATGCTCGACCTGAATGCGCGGGTTCATCTCGATGAAGTAGTGATTCCCCTCCGCATCGACAAGGAATTCGACCGTTCCGGCATTGCGGTATTTGACCTGCCCGGCTATCTTGAGAGCGGCAGTGCAGAGTTCTTCCCTCTGGCTCTGGGTAAGGGTGAGCGACGGAGCAAACTCCACAACCTTCTGGTGACGGCGCTGCACCGAGCAGTCACGATCGAAGAAATGGACAAGATTACCGTAGTTGTCTCCCATGATCTGAACTTCAATATGCTTCGGGTTCTCGATATACCGCTCAAGGAAAACATCCGCATTCCCGAAAGAAGCCTTTGCCTCGCTGCTCGCAGCGACAAGACCTTCCAGAAGCTCTTTTTTGTTATGTGCGACCCTCATTCCTCTCCCGCCGCCACCTGCGGAAGCCTTGATGATGATCGGATAGCCCGACTCCTTGGCGAACTTGAGAGCCTCCTCCTCTTTTACGATCGGATTTTCCGTCCCGGGAACCACCTGGACACCGGCTGTAACAGCGGCCTTGCGACCGGCGACCTTATTGCCAAGTGCCCGCTGCATCTCCGCAGTCGGTCCGATGAAAGCGATCCCGCTGGCCTCACATTTCTCGGCAAATTCAGCATTCTCTGCCAGAAATCCATAGCCCGGATGAATCGCATCCACATCAGCCTTCAGTGCAAGTGCAATTATCTCATCGATGCCAAGATACGCATCAATAGGGGGTTTCCCCTTCCCGATCAGATAAGCCTCGTCAGCCTTGTATCTATGAAGGGAAAGTTTGTCCTCTTCCGAGTAGATCGCAACCGTTCCGATCCCGAGTTCTGTACAGGCACGGAAAATCCGGATCGCAATCTCCCCGCGGTTTGCCGCCATTATTTTTCTGAATTTTTTCTTCTGCATCTGAACCCTCCACTTTAATTTATAAAAAAATAACTGCTAAAAGGCGGCTAATTATTTAGGTAAACTAAAATTATTTAGTTATTTTAGATAGTTACGTGACATAATTTCCCGCATAAAACCAGAATGGGTTATAATTGTCAACAAGAATAATGGTACATTGGGATCATTGAAAATCTGTCGCGCTTGTGTATAATGCTAAAAAAATAAATTCCTCGATATGATTCTTAAAGGAGACACTTGATGAACAAGAGAGTTACCAGCTGCCTGCTATTGACAGGTTTTGCATTTTTGCTGATCAGCGGCTGCGCCGGTGAAAATGCCACACTGAAAAGCGAGAGTACCGTACCAGCCGTGAAAGAGACCGTTGCCGTCAAAGAGTCAGACCCCAAGCCCTCAGAACCTTTAAGGAAAGATCCTCCCGTCGAAACGGTAAAAAGCACCACCGGCGATCCGGCCGCGAAAGTAGGGTCTACCACCATAACCCGTGGAGAACTGGATCGGGCGATGAATATCCTTGTCGCCCAGAACCGGATCCAGCCGGGCACTACTCCGGAATCGTTGAAAGAAGCTCAAAAAGCTGCTCTCGATCAGCTTATCTTTGCTGAATTGATCTACCAGGAGGGGTTAAGGACTCCGCCGGCTGACCTCGAAAAGCAGATAGACTTCAAAATGGCCCAGAACAAAGGGAAGTTCGGCTCCCCTGCCCAGTTCGAAGAAGCACTCAAAAGTTCAGGCGTCACTGAGAAGGATCTGATCGAGATCACCAGGAAAGATATCGTCATCAGCAATTATATCGAGACAAAAATTGCTTCGACAATAAAGATAAGCGATGAAGAGATCCAAAATTTCTACAATGAAAACAGGGAGCGGATTTCTGAAGAGCCACAGGTAAAGGCAAGCCACATTCTTATCGGTGTCGACTCGTCAGCCTCTGCCGAGATAAAGGCAAAAGCAAAAGAAAAAGCCGAAGCTATCCTCAAGGAGCTTAAAGGCGGAAAGGATTTTGCTGAAGCTGCCAAAGCTGATTCAACCTGCCCCAGCAAGAATCAGGGTGGTGATCTCGGGTTCTTCGGAAAAGGGCAGATGGTCCCTGAGTTCGAGCAGGCGGCTTTCGCACTGAAGCCGGGGGAGCTGAGCAGCGTTGTTGAGACCCAGTTCGGTTATCACATAATAAAGGTGACTGAGAAAAAAGAGTCGGAGCCTCCAAAACTGGAAGAGCTTAAAGAGAAGATCACGGCATTCCTGAAAGGACAGAAGACTCAGAAAGCTGTCTATGAATATGTTACAAACCTGAAGAAAGGGGCTAAGATAGAAATTCTGCTGTAGGGAGCAGACAAAACAGTTGCTCAGTTCCGTAAAAGGCCCGCGACAACACTGTCGCGGGCCTTTTACGCAGGAAACATCACTGATTGCACCACCACTACAACAATAATCAGCAGGAGCCCTGGAGGGGGCAACCCCTGACACGGGACAACACAAAGCGCACAAGTCTCTTCGGGAGTACACCGGTCTGAAACCGCCGGCGTTCTCCCGAAGAACCTTTCATTTTTTCCCAGGTCTGAAGAAAACGACCCCCCATCAGCGGCAGACAGCACCGCCTCCCGGAGGATTTATTCCAGGCCCGACTGATCCCTGACATCAAATCGATTGACGCCTGCAATATCAAGGTGTTATGTTTCATTCTCAAAACGGCAGATAAACAGGGAACCCCATGAAAATTCCCAAGAAGATCTTCGCAGACTGGGTCATAGGAACCTTATTGACCCTGGTGATGCTGGCCGCGTTACTTCTTCAGTGGTCACCGCTGCAGTCCCTGGAGCTCAAGTCCTACGATTTCCGGGAGAGACTGCGCGAAGAGAAGCGGCAGAGCCCGGTCGTCATAGTGGCGGTCGACGATGTCAGCATCGCTGCAATGGGGAGATGGCCATGGCCCCGAACCTACATGGCAGAGATCATCGAGCTGCTGAAAGCTGATGGCGCCGCCCTGATCGGACTGGACGTCCTGTATACCGAGACGGACAAAAGTTCCGGCCTTGCCGAGATGAAAGCCCTCAGGGAGAAACTGGAGGCAATCCCCTCCTACAGCAGAAACAGCCAGCTCTCCTCGATCCACAACGCCATACTGCAGTCCGAACAACTTCTTGACAACGATGCCCGGCTGGCAGCTTCACTGACTGCTGCCGGCAATGTCGTACTCCCGCTCTACCTGACGGTCAGCGAGCAGCTGACGCGGCAGGAGTCAGCTCTGCCTGACTACCTGAAAGCCAACTCGGTCGCCGTCCCGGCCAACGCCGCACCGTTCCGGGCTGTGGAGATCACTTCGCCGGTGCAGGATTTCATCGCCACTGCCAAAGGGCTCGGTCATGTGAACATTCTGGCCGATGTCGACGGCTCACTGAGAAAAGAGACCCTGGCGATACAGTATCAGAATCAGCTTGTCCCTTCTTTCGCACTCCAGCTGGTCCTCAACTACCTGAAACAACCGGTCTCCTCTCTGAAAATCGGGGATGAGCTCTCCGTCGGCCCGATCAGCATTCCGGTCAACAAGAAGCTGCAGATGCTGATCGGCTTCAATGGACCTGCCGGCACCTTCCCCTACTACTCCTTCGTCGATATCATGAACAGCAAGGTCCCTCCCGGCACCTTCAAGAACAAAATCGTCCTGATCGGCCATACTGCCACAGGCATCGCGACCCCGCAGGTGACTCCGGCACAGAGCAGCTTCCCTCCTGTGGAGACCATAGCGACCGTCGTCGAAAACATCCTCAGCAAGAACATCATGCAGCGGCCCTCCTGGGCGCTCCCTCTCGACGCCGGACTGCTGGTCCTGATCGGCCTCTTCCTCTCGTTCGTGGTGCCTCGCCTGAAAGCCGGGACCAGTGCCATAATCTCGGCGGTGATACTGCTTGTCTGGAGTTCCGTAGCTACCTGGCTCTTTATCCATCAGGGGCTCTGGCTCGACATGATGCCTCCGGCCCTCCTTCTCTGTATCGGCTATACCGGGATCGTCACCAAACGGTTCATGATCACCGAACAGAGGAAGGAGCTGGTCGAAGCCGACAGTATCGAGACGAACAAGATGCTGGGCCTCTCCTTTCAGGGGCAGGGACTGCTTGACCTGGCGTTCGAGAAGTTCCGGAAGTGCCCACTGGACGAGACCATGAAGGACCTGCTCTACAACCTGGCCCTGGATTTCGAGCGGAAGCGGATGTTCACCAAGGCCGCGGCGGTTTTTGAGCATATCGGTCAGACCGGGACGTACAAGGATATCGACACCAGGATAACATCGCTAAAGAGCGCCGGCGAGACCATGATGTTCGGCGGTGGCGGCGGGAGAAAAGACTCTACCATCATCCTTAGCGGAGGAGGCTCTTCCAAACCGACCCTTGGACGCTATGAGGTGGAAAGGGAGCTGGGACGCGGCGCCATGGGGGTCGTCTACCTGGGCAAGGATCCGAAGATCAACCGGCAGGTCGCCATAAAAACCATCAGATTCGACGAGATAGAACCGGATCTTGTCGAAGAGACGAAGATGCGGTTTTTCCGGGAGGCAGAAGCGGCCGGTACTCTTTCCCATCCGAATATCGTCACTATCTACGATGTCGGCGAAGAGTATGATCTCGCCTATGTGGCCATGGAGCTTCTGGACGGCAAAGACCTTGCCGCTTTCACCTCAAAAGAGAACCTGCTCCCTCACAAGGAGGTCCTCAGGATCATCAGGGCGGTGGCTGATGGTCTGGATTTTGCCCATAGCAAAGGGATCGTCCACCGGGATATCAAACCTGCCAACATCATGCTGCAGAATAACGGGGATGTGAAGATCGCCGATTTCGGCATCGCGCGGGTGATGTCCTCCTCTACGACACAGACCGGCGTCGTAATGGGTACACCGAGCTACATGTCACCGGAACAAGTGGTCGGACAGAAGGTTGATGGCCGGTCCGACCTCTTCTCCCTGGGGGTGGCCATGTTCGAACTCCTTACCGGCACAAAGCCCTTTACCGGCGACAGCATCGCCACACTCATGTACAACATCGCCAACAAATCGCCGGTACTGCTCACCAAGGTCGATCCCTCGGTGCCCGAGTGCTGTGCCTATATCGCACACAGGCTTTTTGTCAAGGATCTGGAAAAACGTTATCAGCGGGGGAAGGATGTGGTTGCCCACATCGATCTCTGCCTGCAGAAGCTGGGGTGAATCATGAACAGTGTTGCATCCGGATTATCTGATCGCGGCATGATTCGGGAGGGGAACGAAGACAGCTTCGTCATCGACTCCGATCGTGGACTTTTTGCCGTGGCAGACGGCATGGGGGGGCATAATGCCGGTGAGGTCGCCAGCAGGATGGCGATCGATGTACTGCGGGACTACATCTCCCGCACTGTTTCCGGTGGAGAGGTCCTTCTCGGGGGCCACGACCACAACTATTCAGACAGTGCAAACCGGCTTGCTTCCGGGATACGGCTGGCGAACAGGGTCATCCATGAAACAGCCCAGAGTAATACTGCCCAGCGCAATATGGGAACCACCATCGTCTCGGCGATCCTGGACGACGACCGTCTGAGCATTGCCCATGTCGGCGACAGCCGGGCATATCTGCTGAGAAACAACGGCTTGATCCCCCTCACCGAAGACCACTCCCTGGTTGCCGAACAGGTGCGAATGGGGCTGATAACCCGCGAAAACGCTGAGTCTTCGACCCAGCGCAACATCATTACCAGGGCTCTCGGGCTGGAGCAGGAGGTCGCAGTCGATCTTTGTGATCTTCCCGTTGCCAGCGGAGACCTGATCCTCCTCTGCAGCGATGGGCTTACCACCATGCTGGCAGACGAAGCGATCACCGCGATACTCCTGGACGGCCAGGAACCGGAAGAAATCTGTCGACACCTGGTCGAAGCAGCGAACAGTAACGGCGGCAGGGACAATGTGACCGTGGTGGTACTCATGGTACGCGGCGGCGCCCTGTCAGGGCTTTCACGGATGTTCAACTGGGCAAGGAGCAGCTGATGGCAAAACTTTATCTGAAATTCAAGGAATCGGTGATCAGGGAGATCATCCTGCAGAACGGTGTCACGACGATCGGACGGACCGAGCAGAACGACATCCACATAGACAACCTCGCTGTCTCCGGCAGTCACGCCCGTATATTCTGCGAAGGCGGGAAATATTTCATCGAAGACCTGAACAGCACCAATGGGACGTATATCAACGACCGACGGATCTCCCGGAACCAGCTGACCCATAATGCTGTCATAACCATCGGCAAGCATACCCTGGTCTTCCTTGATCCAACAGCATCCGCCCCGGACAGCAATGAGACGATAGTCATGCGCAAGCCGGTTGAAAACAGTGAAGCCACGGTGGTCATCTCTCCGCCCAGGCAGGCGCCGCAACAGGATCAGACCATAGTCAGAGGTGCAGCTGCGACACAGGCTCCACCCATGGCGGCTCTGGCCACAGAAAAAATCGGCAGATTGACCGTAATCGACGGTAGAACCGACACCCCCGAATACCTTCTGGAGAAAAAACTCGTCACCATCGGCAAATCAGACACGGCAGAGATAAAGCTGAAAGGATTTTTTGCCCCGAAAGTGGCGGCTGTTATCAACAGGACCGGCGAAGGCTATTTCATCACGCCTGCTGCAGGAGAGAAGAAACTGCTCGTGAACGGCAGGCCGATCAACAGTGCCCACCCGTTAAAACCGCTCGATATCATTGAGGTTGCCTCGCTGCGGCTGCAGTTCTCATTCAGGGAGGGATAATACTCCTTTGAATCCGTAGCAGTGAGAACCGTATCGAACGGAAACAGCCGGGGCTGATCGCCGCATAGTCCGCTCGTATCTTTTTTGACGGTTGATCTGTGCCGGCTATGGAACAATCATTGACGGAACAGTAGCAGAGGCGTTGTAGTGAGATATGGTTCTTACTGTTACGGATTCAATAATCAGGCAGGGGTAATTCTCAGGTTGGTCTCTCCAAGCGTTATCACATCCCTTGGAGAAAGTTTTTTAGTGGTAATGCTTTCGCCGTTGACCTGGGTGCCATTGGTACTCCCCTGGTCCTCGATCACGAGTTTATTCTCCAGGATCTTCAGCTCCGCATGAAGCCGCGAGATCTGGCCGTCATTCAGGATCAGATCACAATCCCTGCGTCCGATCGTACAGGGGAGCGTTACAGTGAATCGTTCCCCCTGCTGCGATCCGGTCTCCACATTGAGTACCACTGTGGGAAGTTTCGATCTCTGCCTGAGCATCCCGGTTTTCTCTGCTTCCGGAAGAGCTTTCGGCTCAACTTCTCCGGCCTTCTGATCCCCGCCGGCCAGAAGATCGAGCAGCGCTGAAGAGTCAAGCAGACCCGCATCTCCCGCCTCCTCCGTAACCATATCGCGGAAAACATAGATCTCGACTTTTGCTCCGGGCTGAAACGCATACAGCAGCATCTCTTCGTCGACCGTCATCCCTTCAGGACGTTCAAATTCCAGGTCGGAATAATGAACAGTCGCTGCCCTGCCGTCCTTGAAAAAGAAGAAATTGAATGTCCTCTCCCTGCAGAGCGTGATCAGGGCATGTGCGCCTCCTTCACCGATCTGCCGGACGATGTACTCAAGGTCGATCATTGATGTCGGAGCCTTGATAGCAGGCTCTTCCTGCAGGAAGAGGAGCATGCATTTCAGGAGTACCGGGTCGGTCTGGCACAGGGTAACCGTCATTGATTCAGCAGCTGAAGTGGAGAGGTGGGCACCGAGTTCCCTGATGGTGTAGCTGACCGGTTTGCCCCCTGCATATCTGCCGGCGGCGTATGGTGAGCCCTTCAGAAAAAAGAGGAAGTAAATCGTCGCATCAGAACCGACAAATTTGATGTAGCCGGTTAGCGGGGAATCAGGAGAGGATACCTGCGCCAACAGAGCACTGATCAGGTCGCGGGAAAACGGCTTTTCGCTGCAGAGTATTTTCTGTTCAGGAAACTGATAACTGTCCATAGCAGAGTGTATAGCAGGCAGTTGCCCCATTGTCAATTTCCTGAATCCTGCTGTTTGATAAAAGTATGCCCATTGAGGAACGCTCGTGTCATCCGTGCCGGACTTTGCGGGTCAAGCAGCTCCTGCCGGTTCAGATCTGCAGCTGAGTCGATGTCATGCCACACCGGCAGGAATGACATCCTGAGACCGGCATCCTTCGCCCGGTTGACAGTCGCGGCAAAGACATCCCCGCTGCTCCAGGGGATCCCGCTGAACAGCCCGTCCCGGATCGTTTTCAACCCCATCAGATAATAGCCGCCATCCTCGGCAGGGCCCAGTACCAGATCGACCAGCTCATCTGCAAGCAGGTCGAAAGCCCTGGAAATATACTCTGGAGGAAGATCTGGAGAATCTGAGCCGATAATAACGACCTCTGTGCAGCCACACTCGAACCGATCGCGGAACGCACTATTCAACCGCTCACCCAGGTCGGCCCCCATCTGCGGATAGGACTCCATATCAGGGGCCAGAGATAAGAAGTACGCCGCCGCACCCTGCTCAGCCTGGAAGAAGAGCACCGTGGAGCCCCTCTCTACCCTGCGCGCTGTCGTCAGAGTGTCAGCCAGCATACAGGAGTAGAGCAGCGCCGCATCTTCTTCCGACAACGGAGGCGAAAGGCGGGTTTTGACCATCCCGGGAAACGGTTTTTTTGCAAAAATGATCAGCGAACGGGCGTTTGTTGATTTTTGGCAGGCATAAACAGACACTAATTAAAACCTCAGATCA
The DNA here is from genome assembly GCA_009886125.1 of Geobacter sp. GTDB lineage: Bacteria > Desulfobacterota > Desulfuromonadia > Geobacterales > DSM-12255 > VEOV01. Next base: position 48,441 of record VFJK01000069.1, read on the forward strand.
GCAGCTCGTGACATCAGACAGTTAGCGGCTCAACAGATTATTAAGAGGATGTACATGAAAGGTAAAAATTTAGCTTTATCCACAGATTAGGTAGTTATCAACAGTTTTATCAACAGGGGGTATGGAGCAGTTGTTCATTAAAGATTTATCCGGGATTTATCCCGTTCAATACAGGCATACGCCGAGTGCTTGTGAATTGATTCAAAGTTCTCCGCTTCCACGCTGAACCAGGTGATTGCAGGCTCTGCCAGCAGCTTTTCAGTGACTTCACGGACAATATCCTCGACGAATTTCGGGTTTTCGTACGCCTGCTCCGTGACATGTTTTTCATCGACCCGCTTCAGAAGCGAATAGACCGGGCTTGAACCGCACTCTTCTACAGAGGCGACAAGGTCCTCTATCCAGACAAAACTGCTGTATCTGACCTTTATGGAGATGATGGAGCGCTGGTTGTGAGCACCGTAAGTCGACAGCTCCTTGCTGCACGGGCAGAGGGAGGTTACCGGAATCCTGATGCCGAGGACGAAATCGAAACCTTCCGAGAGTGTCGCAGCAAATGAGCAGGTGTACTCCATCAGGCTCCGGGCCTTTGAAACAGGCGCCCTTTTTTCGATAAAGTAAGGAAACTCCATCTCCAGATGGGCAGTCGATGCGCCGAGTTTTTTCTTCATCTCGGCAAGCATGATCTCAAGCTTGTCGAGTGCGATCTCCTCCCGGTAGCTGTTCAGGATCTCGATGAAGCGGCTCATGTGCGTCCCCTTGAACTGATGAGGGAGGTCGACATACATGTTGATCCGGGCAACGGTGTGCTGGAACTTCTTCTTCCGGTCCATGACGACGATCGGGTAGGAGATATCCTTCACCCCGACCTTGTCGATAGGGATGTTGCGGGTGTCGCGGGATTTCTGAACGTCAAGCATAAGTGCCTTCCGGCTTGTCAAGGCCTCGCCTCAAGAGCGACTGGAGATTCAACACGACCTGGTAGAATATTTGATCGGATCGGGCACACCTGCTTCGATGAACCCCTTCAGTCGGAGACGACAGGAGTCGCAGAGTCCGCAGGCAACCCCTTCCGGAGTGGGGTCATAGCACGAATGGGTACGGGAGTAGTCAACCCCGAGGCCGAGCCCTTTTTTGATGATCTCTGCTTTCGTCAGGGAGATGAGCGGGGTGTGGATGCGGAAAATATTCCCCTCGACTCCGGCTTTGGTCGCGAGGTTTGCTGTCTTTTCAAAAGAGGCGATATATTCGGGACGGCAGTCAGGATAACCTGAGTAATCAAGGGCGTTCACCCCGATGAAGATATCAAAGGCGCCGATGACTTCAGCCCATCCCAGCGCAAACGAGAGAAAGATGGTATTCCGTGCCGGGACATAGGTCACCGGGATATCGCTCCCGACACCGTCCTTCGGCACATCAATACCGCTGGTAAGAGCACTTCCGCCGACCTTGCGGTAATCGAACTCCACGACAAGATGATCCACCGCACCGATTGTACGGGCATTCTTCCGTGCCAGCTCTAGCTCTACCGAGTGCCGCTGCCCGTAGGAAAAACTTATTGCATAAGGAGAGAACCCGTCGGCCGATGCAATCGCCATGCAGGTCGTCGAGTCCAGACCACCACTGTAGAGAACCACCGCTTTTTTCGACATCACCGCACCTTTATCCGTTTTCGTACTGCATGCCGCTTGGAGTTCATCCTGACAGGTCACTTCCAGAGATCACGTCACTGATTGTTCTTTTTATAGGGATAGCTCCCCATGTTGATTTTGAGATGCTTCACAATATCGTAGAGCGGCTTGAAGTCATCATCTGACGTCGGGATAAACCTGACTGCCCCGAAGCGAAATAATACCTTTTTCCCTTCAGGATCACTGTGCATCTGAAGCATAGCCTTTTTCAACGCATCGGTCTTTACCTGCTCGAGTCCTTTCCGGACGGCGAACGTATTATCCGGAAACCCCAGCTTCCTAGGGGTCTCGTTGACTATCTCTATAAGCGTGTCAAACAGTTTGTTCTCCTTGCGGTATCTTGCAACGACCGTGTCCTTTGCCCCGCCGATATCGGCCTGATGGTTCATTACCGCACGGATTGCCGCCTCGTGGCTCCCTACCCAGATAATGTTCATATCTTTATCGATGTTGATCCCTTTCCCTTCCAGATATTCTCTCTGGGCAAGGTAACTGGCTGCAGTCCCAGGGTCGGCAAGGGCGATCGTCCTGCCTTTCATGTCGGCAGGCTTCTTTATCCCTGTATCTCTCCTGACAAACAGAAAGCCGGTATAGGTGGATTTCCCGCCCGGAAGAACAGGCCGCGCAACAGGCACCACACCTATCCTGGCCCGTGTTATGCCATAGACGAAGCTGCCGAAAAAACCGGCGTCTATGTTACCGTCGCGCATCTCCTCATAAAGCTGACCATAATTTGAAAGCGGTTTGATATCGATATCATAGCCGGTCTTCTTTTCCAGATATTCGGAAAGAGGGAGAAACCGTTCCATCTGTTTTACCAGATTGACCTCAGGGATGACCCCGATGATGATTTTGCCTGAGGCAGCCTCAACCGGCGGAGAGGAGAACAGGATCAGCGCTGATACAGCGACTGCAAGAGAAACACGGTAAAAAGCGATCATTTATTTTCCCGATCAGAACACTGAAAGATTTATATATTTTTTCGGATTTGCCTTGATGTCGATCAGCAGGGCATCAATGCTTTCTATCATCTTGACCAGTTTATCATACGCTTCCTTATCGTTCAGCAATTTCCCCGCAGTACCCTCTTTCGAGTGAAGCCTTACCGCTACATCTTCAAACGATTTTACCGCACTGTCAGCCCGGGAAACCAGTGCCAGCCCCTTGTCATACAGCTCGCGATCCCGTATCAACCTGCCGAGCGTCCCGTCCTTGGTCTGAATATCAGAGAGTGTCGCATCGGCCCGGTTCAGTATCGAGACAAACTTGTAGTACGGCTCGTTGTTGTGTATCAATTTCCCGATTGAGCCTTCACCGCTGTTCAAAGTATCGGCGATCTGCTTTAACTCAAGCGACAGCCCGGCAAGATTGTCATACAGCTTCTTGTCTGTTGTCAGCTTGCCGAGTGTCCCCTCTCCCCTGTCGACCTTCTCCAGAATGCTGTTCAGGCGGTCGAATGATGCCCCGGCCTTCTGCATGACATCGTCAAGCCGGGCGACATTCTCGCCATAGATCCTTTCGGGCGGAGACTCGGAATATTTCAGACTCGGGGTAATATCCACATACTTTTCGCCCATCAGCCCCCGTGTCTTGATGATGACCCTGGAATCCTTGCCGATCTTTTTGAGAGCGTTTCTTTCGATCTGTAGCGTCACTTCGATCTCATTGTTCTTTTCAGGGCTCTCGAAGCGGATATCGGTCACCAGGCCTACATCTACCCCGGCCAGCCAGACCGGAGCGCCGATCTTCAGCCCGGCAACATCAGGCATGATAACAGAAAGCGTCCCCTTCTGGATGAACATTTTGGTCTTGTCCCCCATCATCAGCACGCCTGCACCGAAAAGGAGTATGGCAAGCAGGATGAATATCCCCGCTTTTACCTGAGACCATCTTAGGTTATCGCTCCGTTTCATGGTCACCTTCTGCCTCGACATATCTGAACAGGGACTCTTCCCCCGGAGTGAAGAACTCCCTGACCGACGCGATCGCGGATAGCTGGAGCTCTTCCCTGGATCCTTCGAATACGAGCCTGGCCTCATGAATGAAGGAGAACCGGTTCGAGACCGCAAAAGCTGTATTCATATCATGCGTCACCACGAGTGTTGTCTTCCCCTCACCCTGAAGTCTTATCATAAGCTGCTGAATATTGTAAACGCCAATCGGGTCGAGTCCGGTGGTCGGTTCGTCGAAGAAGATGTACTCCGGGTCAGCTGCCAGCGACCGGGCAATCGCCGCCCGCTTTTTCATCCCGCCGGAAAGCTCGGCCGGATACAGGTCGATCGCCTTTTCGAGACCGACAAAACCGAGCTTTTCATGGACAATGGCCTCGATCTCCGCCTCAGAGAGCTCCCCTTCCTCCAGTAGACGGTAACCGACATTCTCTCCGACAGTCATTGAATCAAAGAGTGCTCCCCCTTGAAAAACTATGGCCATCTTTTTCCGGGTCTGGGTCAGAGTTTTCTCGGAAAGTCCGGAAATATCGATGCCGTCGATGAAGATAGCCCCTGAAGAAGGCTTCAGCAGACCCAGGATCAGTTTGAGTATGGTTGTCTTCCCTACCCCGCTTACTCCGAGGATCGTCCGGTTCTCCCCCTGCTCCAGACGCAGATCGAAATCGCGCAGGATACTTCTCCCGCCGACGGTGTAGCTGACTTTATCCATCACTATGCAGCTTTTTTCAGACATCCGTCCCTACCTGAAAGCGATGAACAGCTTGGTTATGAAGAAGTCGGAAACCAGGATGCAGACCGAGGCGATAACGACTGTCCGCTTTACCGCTACACCTACCCCCTCGGCGCCGCCGGAAACCCGCAGCCCCACATGGCAGGCGATCATGACGATCAGAAAACCGAAAAAGACCGGTTTCGCAACTGCTTCGATCAGGTCCTGAAACTTCATGAACTGCGGAAGGGATTTCCAGTACATCAGCGGGCTGATCTGGTAGCCGGAGGCGATCAGATAGCCGCCGGAAATCGCAACCGCGTCGGTTACCACCGCCAGAAGCGGCATGGCGATGAGCATCGCCTTGAGCCGGCTGGTGATAAGCCGCCGGATGATGTCTGTCCCCTCGACCTGCATCGCATCGACCTGCTCGGTCACGACCATCGTGCCGAGTTCGGCCGTTATCGACGAGCCGACCCTCCCCGCGACCATGAGTGCCGACAATACCGGCCCCAGCTCCTTGATCATCGTCACCGCCACCATTCCGCCGATATAGCTGGTGGCGGCAAACGGCTTCAGCTGGATGATTGCTTGCAGCGCCATGACCATGCCGGAAAAAAGCCCGGTCAGACAGACGATGAAGAGCGAGCCGACACCCCCCTTGTCGAGTTGGGCCATGAACTCACGGTAGTAGAAAGGGGGGGAGAATATTCTGAAGAGGGCTTTCAGTGAGAGGCTGAAAAAGCTCTGCAGCTCGGAGAAGAAGACCAGTAACCGTTTTTCGAAAAATCTGGAGGGCATCAAGAGTCCGGTAAAAGAGATATAAAAACATTGAAATTATAGGTGTTTGAGAGAATATTGCAAGGGTAATGCGTTCAGGAATTATTCGGACCGAGACAGCATGTATGCAGCCGCCCATGACGTGAGGGCCGGGGACGATGCTACTGCAGGGCTTCCGAAAGAACCTGACCGATCTCTTGTATGAAAATGAATGTCATGGATGAGCGTGTCTCGTCCGGTATGTCATCCAGGTCATTCCTGTTCCTGTCCGGAATGATCAGCTTTACCACCCCGGCACGCCGTGCAGCCAGCACCTTCTCCTTGAGCCCGCCAATTGCCAGCACGCGCCCGGTGAGGCTGATCTCGCCGGTCATGGCCGTGTCACGACGGGCCGGACGGCCCGAAAGCAGCGACACCAGGGCAGTTGCCATGGTGATACCGGCCGAGGGGCCGTCTTTGGGAATGCTCCCGGCAGGGACATGGATATGAATGGTGGTCTCCTCAAAGGCATCTGCCGGGATTCCGAGTCCGGCACTGTTTGCCTGGACATAGGAGAGTGCCGTCCGGGCGGACTCCTTCATGACATCACCGAGTGAGCCGGTCAGGATAAGCTCCCCTTTACCCCTCATCCGGGTCGCTTCGACAAAGATGATATCGCCGCCGGTCTCGGTCCAGGCCAGACCGGTCACTACTCCGACCCGGTCATGTTCAGCAGCAACTTCATTGAAAAACTTCGGATGTCCAAGAAACTCCTCCACCAGCGCCGGTGTTACAGGGGTGCGAAGCGTCTTGCCCTGGGTGATCTCTTTGGCCAGCTTGCGGCAGACCGAACCGATGTTTCGCTGCAGGTTGCGCACCCCTGCTTCACGGGTGTAATCGCTGATGATCCGTTCGAGTGAGGCCATCTCGAATACCGGCTGAAAGCTGCTCAATCCGTTTTCATCTATCTCCCGCGGGATTAGAAAGCGATTGGCGATATGCACCTTCTCCCCGCTGGTATACCCGGAGAGGGTTATGATCTCCATCCTGTCTTTCAGCGCAGCAGGTATCGGGTCGAGTTGGTTAGCCGTAGTTATGAACATGACATTGTGCAGGTCGAACGGTACGTCCAGGTAGTGGTCGGTAAAGGTGTTGTTCTGCTCCGGATCGAGAACTTCCAGCAGGGCGCTGGCCGGGTCACCACGGAAATCAAGACCGATCTTGTCTACCTCGTCGAGCATGAAAACCGGGTTGTTTGCGCCGCAGCGGTAGATCTCCTGGATCACCCTCCCGGGAAGGGAGCCGATGTAGGTACGACGATGGCCGCGGATCTCGGCTTCGTCCCTCATCCCGCCGAGGGAGATCCGGATGAATTTACGCCCCAGAGCCCTGGCGATCGAACGGCCGAGACTGGTCTTTCCCACCCCTGGCGGACCCACAAAACAGAGGATCGGCCCTTTCATGTTCTCTTTCAGCGTCCGGACCGCCAGATACTCCAGTATCCGCTCTTTAACATTTTTCAGGTTGTAATGGTCATCATTCAGAACCTGTTCCGCCACGTTTATATCCCGGTTATCGGCCGTACTGACCATCCAGGGCATGCCGCTAAGATAGTCCAGATACGTCCGGGAAACGGTATATTCCGGTGACGCATGATTGATCCGTTCCAGCCGTTTCAGCTCTTTTTCGGCTATAATGCGTACCTCGTCGGGCATTGCTGTCGCGGCCAGCTTCCTCTTCAGTTCGTTCAGATCTGTTTCCGGCTGTTCATCGTCTCCCAGTTCCTCCTTGATCTGCTTCATCTGCTCACGAAGCAGATACTCCTTCTGGGTTTTTCCCATCCGCTTCGAGACCTCGGTCTGGACCTCACCCTTGATCTGCAGGCGCTGCACCTCACTGGTGAGGCCGGTGTAGACCTTCTTGATCCTTTCAATCGGATCGATGGTCTCGAGGATCTCCTGCTGCTCCTCAAGTGACAGGTTCAGATAGACAGCAACCAGATCGGAGAGCCGGGCCGGATTGTCGATGTAGTTGATCAACTTCATGACATCATCGGGAAGAGGTCGACCGTAGGAGAGCGCTATCTTCAGGAGGGCCGACAGGCTGGAGACCAGAGCATCGGAAACGATGGTCTTTTCGACGAATTCACTGATCGGCTCGATCCGGACAAGAGGGTAAGGGCTTTCGACTGCCACCCCTGCCAGCTTGACCCGCGAAATCCCTTCAAGAGTCACCTTTGTGGTCTCATCAGCCAGCCGGGTCAGTTTTGTGACACGACAGACGGTTCCCACCTCATGGATCGATTCGGCAACACTCCCGGCGACTTCCCGTCTGGCCTTGAAGAGCGCGATCAGGTTGTTATAGTTGACCGTCGCCTCAAACATCCGCAGCTCATGCTCATTGAGGAAGATGGTGAGGATCATGTACGGGAAAGCCACCATCTCCTGGAGCCGGTACAGAGGAAGCGTCTCGGGTATGTGGGTCGAGTCGGGCATGGCGGGCCTTTGGTGCAATTCTTGTTGTTTCTGTCACTTAAAGAGTACTACTCAGGGGGGTTGTGTCAAGGCGAGGATTGGACGTTACTTAGGAACTGCTCCCACTCTTCATAAAGTCCTGCCAGTTCAGCCTCTGCAGCCGAATGTTCCGCACCGAGCTTCTGCAGCGCCGCGTAGTCGCTAGCAAGAGACTGGTCGGCGAGCTTCTCTTCCAGCTCTTTGAGCATTGTTTCAGCTCTCCCGATGGCAGCTTCGATCTCTGCGAGTCGCTTCTGACGGGAGCGTTCCTCTTTCTGACGCTGTTTGTCGCCTTCACGCTGCTTCAGGCGTTCTTCCTTTACATCGGGGTTCGCGGTCCGAGGATCGAGGGGCGAGAGCGATGAAACAACTTCAACCCCCTGTTTTTTGGCAAGAAAGTATTCGTAATCGCCGTGATAGGAAGTGAGTCCGCCGGCTTCGACCTCGACGACGCGGGTCGCGAGACCGTCGATGAAATGGCGGTCGTGGGAAACGAAGACGACGGTTCCGGGGAAGGTGCGCAAGGCATCGAGAAGCATATCCTTACTGAAAAGGTCGAGGTGATTGGTCGGTTCGTCCATGAGGAGGAGATTCGCCGGACGGAGCAGCATCTTGGCCAGGGCGAGGCGGTTGCGCTCGCCGCCGGAAAGGACGCTGACCTTCTTGTGGATGTCATCTCCGGAAAAGAGGAAGGCGCCGAGCAGGTCTCGCAGACGCGGCACCATGTCGTACGGGGCATCGGAGTAGAGTTCGTCATAGGCGCTTTTCGACCCTTCCAGTGCCTCGGCCTGGTCCTGGGCAAAGTAGTCGATGACGACATTGTGCCCGTCCAGCCTGCTTCCGCTCTGGAACTCCCCGCCGCTGAGTATCTTCATCAAGGTGGACTTTCCCGCGCCGTTGTGCCCGACAAGGGCGATCTTCTCACCCTTCTCGATCGTCAGAGAGACCTGATCCAGAACTCTCAGCGAACCATAGCATTTTGACACACCGACAAGCTCCATCATCACCCTGCCGCTCTTCGGAGGCTCCGGGAACTGGAAACGGATCTTCTTCCGCTCAGGAGGTATAACGATACGCTCTATCTTCTCCAGCTGTTTGACCCTCGACTGCACCAGTGCCGCCTTGTCAGACTTGTAGCGGAAACGGCGGATGAAATCCTCCAGCTTCTCGATCTCCTCGTCCTGTCGGCGTTTTGCCTCCCTGAGAGCGTTCACCCGCTCGTCACGCTGAAGGAGGTACCCTGTGTAGTTGCAGTAATAGTCACTTATGGAGTGGTTCCAGACCTCGGCAATCCGGCTGCAGACCTTGTCGAGGAAGAAACGGTCGTGAGAGACGAGCATCACTGAAAACGGGTAGGAGCAGAGATACTCTTCGAGCCAGTTCCTCGCCTCGATATCAAGATGGTTGGTCGGCTCATCCAGCAACAGGACGTTCGGTCTCTGCAGAAGAAGCTTTGCCAGAGCGATCCGCATCTACCAGCCGCCGGAGAAAGTTCCGCAGTCCCGCTCCCACTGCTCCGGAGTAAACCC
>VFJK01000055.1 GCA_009886125.1 Geobacter sp.
GGTTGAACACACGCCCACGAAAATGTTTGGACTTTGCCACGCCCCTGGAAGTCTATGCGCAATTGCGCCATCATTCACCCGTTGCACTTGGAACTTGAAACCGCCCAGTAATAAAATTCATGGCAACATCAAGCTTATTTTGCGAGGATGCACCTTTCCCCAACTTCAATTCAGCATGAATCAATAGAAGATTTACTAGCAGTTGAACGCGCTCTGTGTGCCGAGGATCATCAACCCGTTCATCCCATTCGACTTCGCGCTTTAACTCCCGGCTAACCCACACAGGAAGCGAATCCTCTTCAAAGGCTTTGAGATTATCGAGGACGTTCTTTTTTTCTGATTCAACAACACTCGGCTGTGCAGTAGTCTGACGAAGCGCGACCTGCTTCCGTTTCTCCGAAGGACTTAACTCTTCATCGTGACAGGCATCGCAAACTTTATGATGCTCATTTCCATTCCGTGTGTATACGTTTCCTACTATTGTTCTTTCACGCTCTGGTACGTCGGAAAAATCAATCTGCCGTTTCTCCCCTTGCTCTCCAGTCGTATCGACAACATTTATGGGAGAAGAACTGGCGTAGCCATATATATTTAACCCGCCTCTGCCCCCAATAGGATCGCGGCTTGACCACCTCCCCAGCCATGGCACGTAATACCTCGCCGTGTGATAACTCAGTCCACTCTCCTCATCTCTCTCCATCCCCGTATAGCGATATCGCTTTGCCGGCGCTTCACTATCGCGCTTCATTGCTCGATAGGCACTCGTGCCATAGGGGTGATACTCCTCATAGGAAATAATCGCGGCCTCGTGATCCAGCTCTAAGCATGCAGAACCCAAATGATTGCTGTATTGATAGCGATATACCGGCCCTGTCTTGTACGCTCGGCCATCGGCATGGGTTCTGTTGGTCACGATCACATCATCCACCAACAATACCCGCTGCTCGCCTTCGAACAGGTGATGAGACTCGATCTCTTCGACTGCGGTTGATCCATTACCGTTATAGCGGCGATAGCGCTCATAGCCCCCAAGATAGATACGCTCCCAATAGCCGCCGCCACCGTTCTGATTCACGATGCGTTTCCGGCTGCGCTGCTTGCCGCTGTCATACTGGTAATAGGCCACGCCTCCGCCAATACAATCGAGGCTCTTGATCATGTCGCGGTGATCCCATTGCAAATGTTGGCCCGGCGCAACATTGGCCAGATTCAACATATTTCCGTGGGTGTCGTAGCCATAGGTGATGGCTTGGGTACGGTCACTGCCTGTCCATGTCTGCCAGAGGCGATTGCTGGCTGGCTGCGTTGGATCCTCAAACGCATAAGCGTAATCGCGCGTCCAGCCACCTGTAGCACTCGTGACGACATGGCGCATCTGCTGAATATTGCCCACGCTGTCGTATTGATAACGCTGATTGTAGTTACGCAAGGCGTTCACGTCTTGGACCGAAAAATCGATGGCCTCTTCTCTATCGAACTGGCCAGGGGCGTCGATGGTGGTGGCATTTTCCCGGCCGGTGGCTGCAATTAGGCGGTACATGGCGTCATATTCGTAGCGGCTGCGCGGCTCGACCATGACGTTCGCGAAGAATACAGGCTTGTAGGCTTCGTCGTAGATCTCCGTGATATTGCCGACCGGGTCGTAGGTGTAGTGGAGTTGCTGCAGCACATTCCGGTCGGCAAGGTTCGCATGGGCGCCTGGGAACGAGGGGTCCTGGTTCGGTCTGGTCGTGCGTACCTGAGTCAGCCGGAACGTCTCACGGTCGTACGCATAACGTGTAACTGTCCCGTTCCCGAGCTGCAGATAGGTTTTCTGTCCCTTGGCGTTATATCGGATTTCCTGGATGGCCTTCGTGATCGTGCCGCTCGCGGGATCGTTGCTTGTCGCGCGCAGCACCAAGTCTTCGCGTTCCAAGAGGCCGCGCCGGTTATACCGTGGCAGATAGATCGCCACCCTGTTGTGTGCCGGGCGATGCCA
>VFJK01000169.1 GCA_009886125.1 Geobacter sp.
AAGCAGCACTGATTACAGGCGGAGGACACAACGCTTTCTCACGGTATGAGCGAGGAGAGGCAAAGCCAATCCAGGCTGTACTTAATTTATTCAGGCTACTTGACCATCATCCAGATCTATTGAATGAGTTGAGAAATATAAGGACGGCTTAAACACATTCGCTATTTTGAGCGACATTTTTGAAAAACGAAGGGGCACAAAGGGAATGGGGAAGCAATTTTTCATTCCTTTTTTTGAAAAAGGAACTGGAAAACGAAATTTCCAACTAACGGCAGCACCGGTCGTCGGAAAAAACCCGCCGCCGGTGTGCCTTATCACGTTGAGAAATACTACCGATTTTTGAACACCGAAAAGTCATTTACACAAAATTCTTTACAGAATGAGTGCCCCTGATTTTACGGGAAAGAACCCTTATTATGCGAAAAAACAGACGCCTCTTACTCATTTATATCTTAATTGCAATCACCGTGGCCGGGATCGGCTATGTCTCTGTCCTTTACTGGAAAGGAGGCGCAAGTAATTATGCACCGCCGGAACGGCCTTCCGTTTCTCCACAGGAAAAGGCTCGATCAGATCTGCAGAACCTTTCACGGGGAGTGGAGGCATATTTCGTAAAGAGTATGGAGTACCCGCAAAAACTGGAACTTCTCGTGCCTGAGTTCATCGATCGTGTCGGAGACGATCCTTTGAGTGGAAAACCGTATCTGTATAGCCCGGGCAAAACTGAGGCTGCCAGTCGATATCGGATCAGCGTGCCGGATCCCAAACTGTATAATGCAAAGGAATTCTATATTGAAGATGGCACGCTCTTCCAAAAATAGATGCATCACGCATCGTCCTGCTCAAGTGATGATTGTACTATCATCCGTACTATTCCTGTTTATTACTGCAACCGATTCATATTCGCAGGGATCACTTAATAGTGACATTGCGAAAGCGTTAAGAAAGACCGTTACCTGTGAGAAGATCGAAGTTAAAACCAACCCGGAAGATACTAAAAACGGGAAGCTGCGGTCTTTGTTGATCAGATTGGTAGCGATGCCAAAACATTTTTTACCGGCCGATTACGTAACCGTGCAATACACGGCTCCTGACATCGATGTAACAGCTCTAAAAAAAACGAACAGCTTTAAAATGAAATCCTACTCGAATTGCAAAATTGGGATGCTGGTTTCTGAAAAGAGTATCAAACAGGAATTTTACAAGAGGGCAAAGAGGTTCAACCTGCAAGAGAGGTTCTCAATCAAGTTCACCCCACCCTACATCGAATTACAGTTTGACATACCTGCTGAAGCAATTCCCCTTAAGGATAGAAAACTGGTTGAAAAGTTTATCCGGAACAAGCGGCTTGAAGGTTATGCTGCACTTCGCCTGGAGATCCACGGAAACAAGTTGATTGCATCTCCTGTCAAGGTTATCCTGAACCATTTTCTCGTACCGATGCCACTGGTATCCGAGCTTAAAAAGCGTATTAATCCACTGTTCCATATTCCACGCATTCGACCTTTTGACTATGATCTTGTAAAAGTAGACATATTGAAACAACATGTTTTCCTGAGCAATTGAGTGGTTACGGATTAGGTGGTCGGGACTGGACGATGCGAACAAAGAGATGATCGAACTGTATGGCGGCGGTTCTTAGTATCGAGTGAATCTCTGCAAAAAAAGGCAGTTTAATTACTGCCTCGTAGATCGAGAAAGGGTCACGGTTTCAAGTGGCCCTTTTCTTTGTCCGGATGGCATCTTTTCGACCAGGACCAGAAACGGCGCTTTTTCACTCCTGTTGAGCTGGCACGACTGCCAGGCATTGAACTCAAGCGGAGAAAGCACAGCACTCCACCGCTTCACAACGGCCCACTCTTCCATCCCCCCTTCGTGCCCGGTATACACCGAGACCAGGATCAACCCTGACGGCTGCAAAAGCTGTTGAGCCTGCTCGAGCGCAGAGAGTGTGCTCTCCGGCGCCGTCTTGACCCGGCTCTCCCCGGAAGGAAGATAGCCGAGATTAAAGACAAATGCCCGGGCAGGTTCAATCAGATACCTGCTCAACTGTTCGTGCCCGTCACGGTGGAGTTCGACCCTCTTTTCCAGACCCGCCTCCCGCAGCCTCTCCCCGGTCCGGTCAAGTGCCTCCTGCTGGACATCAAAGGCCAGGACCCTGCCCGCATCTCCGACAAGCTCTGCCAACAGGGCAGTATCGTTACCGTTCCCGCAGGTTGCATCTACCACAAGGTCACCACTCCTGACGCGCTCCCTGAGGAAAAAATGGGCAAGCGGGACTGCGCCGCAAACTCCTCTCATATGCATCCATACCCCCTTCCCGGCATCAAAACCAGATAACACGGCTGGCTCAGGGAGTCAATCATACCGAAACCATGATAGCGGCTTCAGACGTTAACCTTTGTATTTTCATCGCAAGTTGTGGTATATTTCTCGGTCATGTCATACAGAAAAGCAATCTCCACAGGACTCACCTCCTTTCCCGAAGACACGCACCTGCCTCCTCAATCCAGACCCAATGAGAAGGTCCACTATCTCCCTCTGACAGGTCGTATCCGTACAGAGCGCGATAGCGACACACCACTGGACCAGGCGATCAGGAGCAGTCAGGAGTTCTTTCTGCGTCAGCAGCTTCCTGAAGGTTACTGGTGGGCTGAACTTGAATCAAATGTGACGATCACTGCCGAATATCTCATGCTCTTTCATCTCCTCGGGATGGTCGATATCGAACGGGAACGGAAGATCGTCAACTATCTCTTTTCAAAACAGACCGAAGAAGGGTTCTGGTGCATCTACTTCGGCGGCCCCGGTGACCTTTCGACGACGGTAGAAGCCTATTTCGCCCTGAAGCTTGCAGGGATCCCGGCTGACCACCCGGCCATGGTAAAAGCCCGGGCCTTTGTCATCGAAAAAGGCGGCATCATCAAATGCCGCGTCTTCACCAAGATTTTCCTTGCCCTGTTCGGACAGTTCGCCTGGTTCGGTGTCCCCTCGATGCCGATAGAGTTGATGCTGCTCCCTGAATGGGCGTACTTCAATATGTACGAACTTTCCAGCTGGTCTCGTGCCACGATCATACCGCTCTCCGTGGTCATGGATGAGCGCCCGGTCAAGAGCATCCCGGCTCATGGGACAGTACAAGAGCTGCACCCCCGGCCCCTGCGGCCGACCGACTACACCTTTACCAAAGAGGATGGACTCCTGACCTGGAAGAATTTCTTCATCGGGATCGACCATTTCCTCAAGATCTATGAACAGAGCCCGGTCCGGCCTTTCAGGAGCAGAGGGACCGCAGCTGCAGAGAAGTGGATACTGGAACATCAGGAGCCGACCGGTGACTGGGGCGGGATCCAGCCGGCGATGCTCAACTCGATTCTTGCCCTTCACTGCCTCGGTTATGCCAACGACCATCCTGGCGTCAGAAAAGGGCTCGAAGCTCTCGCGAATTTTGCCATAGAAACGGATGACACCCTGGTGCTCCAGTCATGCGTCTCTCCGGTCTGGGATACTGCTCTGGCGCTCAAGGCCCTTTCCGACTCCGGGGTCAGCAGTTCCGACCCGGCTCTGACCAAAGGCGCCCAGTGGCTCCTTGACTGTGAAGTCAGGACCAGAGGGGACTGGAATGTGAAAGCGCCTGACCTCTCCCCCGGAGGATGGGCATTCGAATTCAAGAACGACTGGTATCCTGATGTCGATGATTCAGGATTTGTCATGATGGCGATCAAGGATATCCAGGTAAAAAACCCCAAAGCTCTGGACGCGGCCATAAAGCGAGGGATCGCCTGGTGTCTCGGCATGCAGAGCAAAAACGGCGGATGGGGGGCTTTTGACAAAGACAACACCAAACATCTGCTCAACAAGATCCCTTTTGCCGACCTTGAAGCACTGATAGACCCCCCTACTGCGGACCTGACAGGGCGAATGCTGGAGCTTATGGGAAATTTCGGGTATGAACGGAGTCACCCGGCAGCGGAACGGGCACTCTCCTTCATAAAGAAAGAGCAGGAGCAGAGCGGCCCCTGGTGGGGCAGATGGGGTGTGAACTACATCTACGGCACCTGGTCTGTGCTCAGCGGGCTTGTCGCTATCGGCGAAGATCCGTCCCAGCCTTACATACAGCGGGCAGTGAACTGGCTCAAGTCGAAACAGAACCTCGACGGCGGCTGGGGAGAGACATGCGAATCATATGACAAACCTGCGCTGGCCGGGATTGGTGAGAGCACCCCTTCCCAGACCGGATGGGCGCTTCTGGCGCTCATGGCTGCCGGAGAGATCTCGTCGCCGCCAGTGAAGCGGGGGATCGACTACCTGCTGTCACAACAGAAAAGCGACGGCACCTGGGATGAGGAACAGTTTACCGGCACCGGCTTTCCAAAGTATTTTATGATCAGGTACCACATCTACCGGAACTGTTTCCCGCTTTCTGCGCTGGGAACCTACCGACGACTCAAGACTTTCAAGTGAAAGCTCTGGTAACCGGAGCCACCGGTTTCATAGGTTCACACCTGGTTCGCGAACTGATCAAAAACGGCGCATCTGTCCGGGCATTGGCACGAAAAGGGTCTGACCGGAGAAACCTTGCCGGTGTTGATGCGGAGACCGTCGAAGGCGATATTCTGGACAGAGCCTCTCTTGCTTCGGCGATCAAAAGCTGTGACACCCTTTTCCACGCAGCTGCCGATTATCGTCTCTGGACAAAGAATCCTGCGGCGATGTATGCGGCAAATGTCGACGGGACCGAAAATGTTCTGGAAACAGCCCTGGCTGCGGGCATCGGGAAAGTCGTCTACACAAGTTCTGTCGGCACGCTCGGAAACCCCGGTGACGGGACCTCAGGAGATGAAGAGACTCCGGTAGCTTTCAGCGATATGGTCGGGGATTACAAGAAGAGCAAGTTCCTTGCCGAGCGCACGGCGGAATCTTTTCTGGGCAGAGGACTCCCGCTGGTCATCGTCAATCCTTCGACCCCGGTCGGCCCTCTCGATATCAAACCGACCCCGACAGGCAAGATCATCGTTGATTTCCTCTCCCGCAGGATGCCTGCCTACCTGGAAACCGGGCTGAACCTCATCGCAGTAGAAGAGTGTGCACGGGGACATATCCTTGCTGCTGAAAAAGGTCGAATCGGCGAAAAGTACATCCTTGGTAATGAAAATCTCATGCTTGCCGATATTTTTGAGATGCTCTCCAGTATCTCAGGTATCCCGGCACCCCGCTTCTGCCTCCCGCACACACCGGTTCTGATCGCTGCCTATCTGAACGAGGCGATCTCAGCGGTTACCGGTCGTGAGCCTCTGATTCCGCTTGCCGGTGTCCGGATGGCAAAAAAACTGATGTTTTTCTCGTCGAAAAAGGCGAGAATGGAGCTCGGATTTGAGACAACAACTGCTTACGACCCTCTACAGCGGGCTGTTGAGTGGTTCAGGACAAACGGTTATCTGAAATGAGCAAAATACTTGAAACGATTGACAGCCCGGCAGAACTGAAGAAGCTCTCCCTGAAAGAGCTGCAGGCTCTTTCAGCAGAACTGCGCGAGTTTATTATTGAGAACATCTCCAATACCGGCGGCCATCTGGCCTCGAATCTCGGCGCTGTCGAACTCACGGTTGCGCTCCACTACTGCTTCAACTCCCCTGATGACAGCTTTATCTGGGACGTCGGGCACCAGGCCTACACCCATAAGATACTGACCGGCCGGCGCGACCGCTTCCACACGCAGCGTCAGTTCAAAGGACTGTCCGGATTCCCGAAGCGGAGCGAGTCTGTCCACGATGCTTTCGGCGCAGGCCACTCCTCAACATCCATATCCGCCGGATTGGGAATAGCAGCAGGGAAAGATATCCTGAAGGCAAAAGGGAGAACGATCGCGGTCATCGGTGACGGGTCTCTTACCGGCGGCATGGCTTTTGAAGCCTTGAACCAGGCAGGGCACCTCAAGAAAGACCTGATCGTCATCCTGAATGACAATGAGATGTCTATCTCGGAAAACGTCGGCGCCTTTTCCACTTTCATTTCACGGAAGATGACCAGCAGCTACTACCGGGACCTGAGAAAAGAGGTCTCAACCCTCCTAGCCAGCATCCCTGCATTCGGGAGGAACATCCTCCAGTTTGCCAGGCGGGCTGAGCACTCTCTCAAAGGGTTCCTGACCCCTGCTGCGCTCTTTGAGGCCCTGGGATTCGAATATTTCGGCCCACTACCCGGACATGATCTTGAGCAGATGATCGACATTTTCAAGAATCTCAAGAATGTCGATGGCCCCCTGCTTGTCCATGTCATGACCAAGAAAGGGCGTGGCTACGCTCCAGCTGAAAATGATCCCGGCAGATTCCACGGAGTCGGGAAATTCGACATACTGACCGGCTTGCCCAAGGCATCTCCTCAAGCGCCGAAATCTTTTACTGCCGTATTCGGCGAGTCACTGGTTCAGCTTGCCGAAGAGGACAGGAAAATTGTCGCCATTACTGCTGCGATGCCCGAAGGCACCGGACTGGTCCCTTTTTCAAAGGCTTTTCCTGACAGGTTCTTCGATGTCGGGATAGCGGAACAGCACGCCCTTACCTTTGCTGCCGGCTTGGCTGTCGAGGGCTTCAGGCCGGTCGCCGCTATCTACTCGACATTTGCCCAGCGTGCCTACGACCAGCTGTTCCACGACATCTGCCTGCAAAAACTCCCGGTCACCCTGGCAATGGATCGCGGCGGCCTTGTCGGCGATGACGGACCGACACATCATGGAGTGTTCGACTTCTCCTTTACCCGCCATCTGCCGGGGATGACTGTCATGGCGCCGAAGGATGAGAACGAGCTTCGCAGAATGCTTAAAACTGCCATTATTTCAGGAGTCCCGATCTCGCTCCGCTACCCGAGAGGTGCTGGATTCGGCGTCCCGCTGGATAAAGAGATCGCTGAACTGCAGATCGGCAGAGGAGAGCTGCTTACTGAAGGCAGGGATGTGGCCATAATCGCCATCGGATCGACAGTCTACCCTGCTCTCGAAGCAGCTTCGCTCCTCAAAAAAGAAGGTATCAAGGCTTCGGTCGTCAATGCCCGGTTCGTGAAGCCGCTCGATCGTGACCTGATCCTCTCCGTCGTCAGGGATTGCGGAGCTCTTCTGACGGTCGAAGAGAATGCACTGCAGGGAGGATTCGGCAGTGCGGTACTTGAACTCCTCTCGGATGAAATGATCACCGGGATCAGGATCATGCGAATGGGGATCCCTGACAGATTCATCGAACAGGGGACCCAAAAAGAGCTGAGAAACATGCTCGGACTCGATGCGGAAGGAATTGCCGCCTCGGTAAAAACACTTCTAGGAAAAAAGAGCTTATAATATGCGTTTCCCTCTAAGACTTACCTACGACCTGTCATGCTATATCGCCGGGAACAGGATGAAAAAGATCGAGAAGTTCCCTCTTGTCCTGATGCTCGAACCGACGCATCTCTGCAATCTTGCCTGTTCGGGGTGCGGCCGGATCAGGGAGTATGCAGACACGATAGAAAAGATGATGTCGCTTGAAGAGTGCCTGCACTCGGTTGACGAGTGTCCGGCACCTATCGTCACGATAACCGGCGGTGAACCGCTTCTCTACCCTCAGATCACCGAACTGGTTGCGGAAGTCCTTGCAAGAGGCAAGCATATCCAGTTCTGCACCAACGCGATCCTGTTGCAGGAGTACCTCCCGAAACTCCCGCTCCACCCCAACCTCACCCTCAATATCCACCTTGACGGGCTTGAAGAGACACACGACCGGATCCTTGAACGCAAAGGAGCTTTTAAAAGTGTCATCGAAGCGATCATCGAAGCAAAACGACTCGGTTTCAGGGTCTGCACCAACACGACGATTTTCAGGAATACGGATCTTATCGAAATAGAGATGCTCTTCTCGAAACTCACCGATCTGGGGGTAGACGGCATCCTCGTTGCGCCCGGCTTCGATTATGAAGCGGTCGGCGAAGAGATATTCCTGGTACGGAAAGATATCGAGAGAAAATTCCGCGAAGTTTTCGAGATGAGCCAGAGGTTTCGATTCTGGTCTACACCGATGTACCTCAGATTCCTGAAAGGTGAAAAGGCCCTCCAGTGCACTCCATGGGGAAATCCGACCAGAAACCCGCTTGGCTGGAAAGCTCCCTGCTACCTTATCACCGATGCCCACTACCCGACCTTTGCCGAGATGATGGAAAAAACCGACTGGAGCAGATACGGAGTCGGCCGTGACGACAGGTGCGCCCAATGTATGATGCACTGCGGATTCGAACCGACTGTTGTCGGCGAGATCGCCAAAAGCTGGAAGGATGTAGTCGAAATGGCGGTCTGGAACCTGACCTGAAGCAATTCACTCCCCTCTATAATAGTGCCTGTTTGGTTTAAATTGATTTGTGTTAACCCTTTGCAACTGCTAATATCTTAACACTAATCATCTCACCAAAAGATTCCACTTATGCCAACCATACCGTTCATGCTCCTCTGCGGAACACTTCTCGGGCTTTCCGCCGGCTTCATCATGCACCGGGCAGACTTCTGCCTGGCTGGTATGTTCCGGGATCTTTTCCTTTTCAGAGCGCTCTTCAAACTCCGTATCCTGCTGCTCTTGATCGTCATCAGCATGTTCCTCTTCGAGTCGGCCAGGCTGGCCGGCATCATCCATCTCTACCCGTTCCCCTCCTTTGGTTCCCCTTCTCTCGCTGCGCCCTTTGGCGGCATGATCTTCGGGATCGGCATGGTGATGGCAGGAGGATGCGTGGTCGGGTCCCTGTATAAAACCGGCAGCGGCAGCGTTCCCAGCCTGATCGCTGTCATCGGCCTTATTGCCGGCAGCGCTCTCTTTGCCGAATTTTTCCCCTGGTGGAGCAAAATCACTGCTAACGCAACATTCCTCAAAGGGAAGATCACCCTGGCGCAAGCGCTTGGACTGTCTCCGACCCTGCTGGCAGCTACTGTAGCTGCTATTGCACTTCCCTGGATATTCACCATCTATCGCAACGGGGGATGGATTCGACCGATTTACACCGATGGCTCACTGCAGCCGTGGATTGCAGCACTGCTCCTTTCCCTTATCGGCTTCATCTCGGTTATCGCTATCGGCATGCCGCTGGGGATCACCACAACCTATGCCAAGGCTGCGGCCATGACTGAGTCGGCACTCTGCCCGACTCACTACGCAGGATTGAAGTTTTTCCAGCGGACATCCCTGCAGTATACCCAGCCGCTCACCGGAGAGCTGCTTCGCGGCGGGCCGGGTAAGGACCTTGACGCTATCGCCCTGATACAATTCCCGCTTGTTTTCGGCATTGTTGCCGGAGGAGCCCTTTCAACACTGCTGCTGGGAGAGTTCAAGATCCGTTGGAAACTCCCATTTCGCCAGTATCTGTCGGTCGCCATTGGAGGAGTCCTGATGGGACTTGCCTCCAGAATGGCAGCTGGCTGCAATGTGTGGCACCTGCTCGGCGGCCTCCCGATTATGGCACTGCAGAGTATGCTCTTCCTCGTCGGACTATTCCCGGGAGCCTGGCTCGGGTCCAGACTGCTGTCCCGTTATGTCATCCGTTGAAACCGGTAGCGACATTTAGGAGCTGCAAACAAATAACTTAGTCATCTTGCATCTCATCTTCAGGCCATCTTTAGCCGGACTTCAATCGTCAAATCCTCGACGTAGCCTTGCTACGTCTGCGGTTTGCCTCAATCAGCCCGGCCAAATCTGACCTAAATCTGAGCGCAATTTTGACCATGTTATTCATTTACAGCTCCATAGTACCTGACTGCCTTGACAGAAAAGGAGATTGACATGGAGAGCACCCAGACCATCGAATTCGATATAACCGGACAGATCTGTCCATCCACCATGCTGATCGCCCTGCGCGAGATTAACCGCCATATTGTCAGCCTCAATTCCGGGGAACTGAAGCTTGTCTTCAGGACAGACAATCGCGACTGTACCAACACAATTCCGGAAGCTGCCGGCAATATGGGGTTCAAGGCAGATGTGCAGAAAAGCGACTCCGTTTACTCCATTGTGATATCAAAGGAGTAATCGAGTCCGTACTTAAAGGGAACAAAATGGCATCTGCTAACGATATACACTCCGGGGAAACCGCTCAGACTGACGAGATCATGGCCTTGCGGCAAGAGGTAGCTCAGCTGCGTCGTGACAATATGCAGCTCAAGGAAACCCTTCAGCGCGGAAGCGCCTACATCCGTGAAAAGGTCAATCAGCTGCTCGATGTCATGGGGACCAAGCCTCTCCGTGAAGAAGAGCTTGATGATAAAAGCATGCAGGAGTTTGATCCGCTCGGCATCATCTTCGAATCGTTCCGCCATATCATTGCCAGCATCAGAGAGAAGAACACCCAGCTGCAGCTTCTGCATGATGAGATGATAGCTATCTTCGCCGCCGCTCAGGTAGGGATCATGGTGGTTGACCATGAGTTCCGTATCATCTCCTGCAACGAGAGGATGAAGGAGATATTCTTCAGCGAACTGGCTGACGGAGACATCTCCGGCAGCAGCTGCAGAAGTATTGTCTGCGCGGGGGAGATCCCCGACCACCTTTGCGCTGTCCACCAGATCCTGAACGGGGCTGAGGTAGCCAGCTTCAAGGGGTGGGAAGCACGAGGACACATTTTCGACGTGGAAGCCGCTCCGATCCAGGACAAGGACGGAGTGGTCAAGAGGATCGTCCTTGTCTACAACGACATTACCGGCCTGAAACAGGCGCAGGATGAACTGCGTCTGTTGAATGCCGATCTTGAGCAGCGGGTTGCGGAGCGGACCTCACTTTACCAGGAGATCAACAAAGAGCTCGAGTCCTTCTGCTACTCTATTTCCCACGATCTACGTGCTCCGCTCAGGCATATCTGCGGTTTTACAAACATACTGCGGGAAGATCACGGCGAGGCTCTGGACGAAGAGGGCCATGAATACCTGCAGCGGATAAGTTCGGTCAGCGAGAAAATGGGAAGGATGATCGACGATCTTCTCAGAATATCACGGGTCTCACGCACGGCCATGAAGTTTGAGACCGTTGACCTGTCACAACTTTCTGAAGCGGCAGCGACCATGTTCCGCGAAGCAGACCCAGCACACACGGTAGCCTTCAAAATTGCCGAAGGGCTGTCTGCCCGCGGAGATGCAACACTGCTGGGAATAGTGATGCAGAATCTTATCGGTAATGCATGGAAATACTCTGCAGGCAGCAGTGAAGCGGTCATCGAGGTGGGGAGCAAGGAATTGGACGGCAAGAATGTTTTCTTTGTCAGCGACAACGGCGTCGGTTTTGACATGACCTACAGTGACAAACTGTTTCGAGTCTTTGAACGACTTCATGGTGCAGAATTCGAAGGGAGCGGCATCGGACTGGCCACGGTGCTGCGGATTATCTCCCGGCATC
>VFJK01000134.1 GCA_009886125.1 Geobacter sp.
TCTCGCCGGCGACCGGTTTCAGATCGATCCCGCCGGCCTGCTGGAAGTAGGTGAACTGGGTGATCTCCATGCCGTCGAGCCAGACTTCCCAGCCGAGCCCCCAGGCGCCAAGCGTCGGCGATTCCCAGTCGTCCTCGACAAAGCGGATGTCATGCTTGTTGGGATCGATACCAAAGGAACGGAGCGAGTCGAGGTAGAGGTCGAGGATGTTCGACGGATTCGGCTTCATGATCACCTGGAACTGGTAATAGTGCTGCAGCCGGTTCGGGTTCTCGCCGTAGCGTCCGTCGGTCGGCCGGCGTGAAGGCTCGACATACGCGACTTTCCACGGCTCCGGACCGAGTACACGGAGGAATGTTGCGGGGTTGAAGGTGCCGGCACCCTTTTCGGTGTCATACGGCTGCTGGATGACGCATCCCTGATTTGCCCAGTAGCCTTGCAGGGAGAGGATCAGATCCTGAAAAGTCACGAATATACCTCCGGTTAGACTGGATTATAATGAAAAGAGTAGAAATACAACGGTTTAGCCGCGCAAAAGTACACGAAAACAGTGGTTTGTGTCAAGGGGAAAGGCGCTGCAACAAGGGTTCCCACGGTTTTAAGGATAATTTCAGCTATTTGCGGAATATGTGAAAGATTTCATTGACTTCAGGTCACTTTTGCAGAATATTCAGATAATCCTAGATTCGGCAGTTGAAACCTGCCTGCATTCGAGCGGACGTGCTATTTCTGCACTTATAACCTCATTGAGCTACAGCCGCCAAAGGTTCTGTGTACGTTCTCACCCTTCGGGTTCAGACAATATCGGCTGTTTACGCTCAATTTCACTAAGAATTGCAACGAAATAGCCCTGAGGCTCTCATTCCGGCAACTTCCAACTGCCTTTTTCAGGATAATTATCTCCACTTGCCGAACAACTGATCCCGCTGCTCTCAACCGACTGCCGCTGCACCGGGTCAATACGGACACAGAACAGGAGCACCTCAAATGGCTACAGGTATAGTCGATCTGCATATGCTGGTGGATGTGGAGGACCTTGATACGGTCCTGGCCGAGACCAGGCTGATCATGGAGCACTGCTTCCCCGAACGGCCGTTCAACCTCTTTGACCGCTGCTTTGAGGACACGGTCCGGCTCTTCCTCGGCAAACAGTACGGCTACCAGCCCTGCAAGACCGAATACCATGACCTCCGGCATACGCTGGAGGTGCTGCTCGCAACAGCCCGTTTGATACATGCCGCAATCCTTGACGGGAGCGAGATCTCGCCGCGCGGCGCCGAGCTTGCGCTGAACGCCTCATTGATGCACGATGTCGGCTATATTCAGAAAGCCGGTGAAAAGGGGACCGGCGGACAGTATACTCTGGTGCATGTGGAGAGGAGCGTCGATTTTTTCGAGGAGTACGGACAGAAACTTTTGCTTCCAGAGGATGATATCGAAGCAGGCTGCTGTATGATAATGGCCACTTCGCTGGCACTCGATCCGGACACCATCCGGTACCGTGACAATGAGACGGAGCTGCTGGCAAAGATAGTCGCTTCTGCCGACCTCTTGGGGCAGATGGCCGACCGGCTCTACCTGGAGAAGCTGCTCTTCCTGTATCGTGAGTTCCTTGAAGCAGGTGTGCTCGCGTATCCCCATGAATTTGATCTGCTCAACCAGACACGGGCATTTTACGCGACTGTGCGTCGTCGTCTCGATGAAAACCTGGGCAGCCTCGATCGGTCGCTTTTTCTTCACTTTCAGGAGAGGTGGCAGCTGGACCGTGACCTGTACAGTGACTCCATCGCCCTGAACCTTCAGTTCCTCGATAATCTGATCGAAAATCACAAGGACGATTACCGCGAGAAGCTGAAACGCGGCGGGATCGTCGACCGGATCATCCGCTCGGAAGGCGCGAATTTGCCTTCCTGATCCACTGAATGCATCATCTGTTGACCGAAGGCGGGTTTCAATTCTTTATTGTAAGGGGATATGTTATGCGATCACCGACCTTCGTGCAAAAAACTGCTCATCTGATACTCCTCCTTCTGCTGCTGTTTCTGTCAACTCCTACTCTGGCCCATGCGAATGAAGGGTATGCCTGGATGTATTTTATCATGGCTCCCTTCGCCCTGTTTACCATCCCTTTTTTCACAACATCTCTTTTTGTCGCAATTGCTGCCTACTGCTACTGGCAGTACCGGTCTACCGGGAAAAAGATGCTTGGCACCCTTGCTGTCCTTGCGCTGCTGGTGGCGATCCCGATTGCAGTTCAGGGCAAATATTCTTATGAGGTAAACAAGCTCCAGAGGGAAGATCAGAAGCATAATCTGGAAAAGCGGTTCCCAACAACACCGTTGGACACCGACCGGGCGATAATACTGCCCGGACGGGCCAACGGCGGCTCCGTTCGATGATTAAAATGAATAATCTAGTATTGACTGCAGTATGACTAATGGTTATACTTAATTTAACAGGAGGTATAACTATGCAGGCAATGAAAACAGCAATTTCAATTGAAAAAAATCTCTTCGACCAAGCTGATAATCTTGCACGAACAATGAAAGTTTCGCGCAGCAAGTTATTCGTAATTGCCCTACAGGACTACATTGAACACCAGAAAAACAAGGAAATGCTTATGCAGATCAATTCCGCCTACGCAGACGAACCTGACACGACGGAACAGACACTGCGTCGTAAATCACGCCAGCAACATCGACGCATTGTGGGGGGCGAATGGTAATCAATCAGGGCGATATTTACTGGATAGAACTTGACGAACCTGAAGGCTCGGAACCCGGCTACAAGCACCCACACGTTATAGTGCAAAACAATCTGTTTAACAGCAGCAAGATCAAGACTGTCCTCGTATGCCCACTCACTACAAATCTCAAGCGTGCAAGCGCACCAGGCAATGTCCGTCTTGACAGGAAGGAGTCAGGCTTGCCTAAGGAAAGCGTTGTTAATGTTTCCCAGGTTTTCACAGTTGACAAAACTCAACTGGACGAATATGTCGGAACACTTTCTTCAAAACGAATAACTGAAATACTTAATGGCATCAAGCTGCTACTGGACCAGCGTGAACCAGATTGATGCTATAGCAATAGTTTTTATTGTGCTTGCCATTGCCCTTGATGATGAAATCGGCTGGCGGATTACTGATCCAATATTTTGTAAATTGCTGGTGAAGTAGGCGGGGAAAGCTGTTTTCGAGGCTGGCAAGGTGTTCCCTTTGGGTGGACACCGGTTCACGCGTACGCGCGCGTGAACCGGTCAATAGAGTTGAACTAACACAAAAAACACGAATCGGAGAATTTCACATGGCGAAGTTTCTAAACACCAGCGCAGTCAATTATTTCCTGGAAGAACTTATCAAGAATGCCAAAGACCGACTTATTTTGATAAGCCCATTTTTGAAACTCAATGATCGCATCAAGGAACTTCTCGCGGATAAAAACCGCCTGAAAATTGACGTGCGGATTGTTTACGGAAAAAGTGAACTTCAGCCTGAGGAGATAAATTGGCTCAAAGAGCTTACCTACATACGAACCAGTTTTTGCAAAAACCTTCACGCAAAGTGCTACTTGAACGAAGAGTTATGTATTGTCACCAGCCTTAACCTCTATGAATTCAGCCAGATCAATAACAACGAAATGGGCGTATTAATTCGTCGGGCAGAGGATGTAGAGCTATACAAGGATGCCTATGAAGAAGCACAACGGATAATACGCATCAGTGATGAAATACGCATCTCTCTTGTACGGGTTGAGAATGAAGCTGAAATGAAGTCTGCGGAGGCAGAAGAAACGTCTGACAAGCTGACAACATCAAAGCTCGCTCAGAAACTTGGAACCAAAACCAATTTGCTCACCGATAAATTAGTCGCATCGGGTTTCTTGGAGGTACGTGACGGAAAAAATTACATCACTGCCAAAGGCAAGGATGCCGGAGGAGAATTTCGCATGAGCCCCAAGTTTGGCCCTTACTTTTTGTGGCCCGAAAGCTTCCAGCCGTGAGGAAGGAAGTGATGAAGTCTCTATTGCCCCACAATTGTAAAAGGGAAATGTTCAGCCAAGCGCAGCAGCGGTGAA
>VFJK01000116.1 GCA_009886125.1 Geobacter sp.
CCTGAGGTCATGGCTGACATCGGTGGTTTCGGCGGGCTTTTTTCACTGAACAGCAGTAAATACAAGAACCCTGTCCTTGTCTCAGGAACCGATGGCGTAGGGACGAAGCTGAAGCTGGCATTCATGGCAGACAGGCACGACACCGTCGGGATAGACCTCGTGGCGATGTGTGTGAACGACATCGTCGTGCAGGGTGCCGAGCCGCTCTTTTTCCTCGATTACCTTGCAACCGGCAAGCTCGATCCGGCAAAGGCTGCGGATATCGTCAAGGGTATCTCGGAAGGCTGCATTCAAGCCGGATGCGCCCTTATCGGCGGCGAGACCGCCGAAATGCCCGGCTTCTATGCAGACGGAGAGTACGATATTGCCGGCTTCACCGTTGGTGTCGTCGATCGTGAGAACCTCATCGACGGATCATCCATCACGGTCGGCAACAAAATCATCGGCCTTGCTTCATCCGGTCTGCACTCCAACGGCTATTCACTCGCGAGAAAAGTCATCTTCGAGCGGATGGGGCTGAAGATCGACAGCGTGATCCCCGGGATCGGAACGACTGTTGCTGACGAACTGCTGAAACCGACCAGGATATACGTAAAATCGATACTGAACCTGCTGCGGGACTTCACCATCAACGGCATAGCCCATATCACGGGCGGCGGTCTGCTCGAGAACATCCCGCGAGTGCTCCCGCAGGGATGCAAGGCGGTTGTCAGGAAGGGGAGCTGGGAATCCCCGCCTCTGTTCGAGATCCTCCAGCAAGCCGGCAACATCGACCAGACAGAAATGTACCGGACGCTCAACTGCGGGATCGGAATGGTCCTTGCGGTTCCGGAAGATCAGACTGATGACATGCTCATCCGTCTGTCAGGACTGCAGGAGAAAGCATTTGTCATCGGCGAGATCGCAAAATGTGACCGCGGGCAAGAATCGGTCGAGATGATTTAGCAATGGATCTCCCATGGTAAAAAACAGCGGTGATAAAATCAGGGTCGGCGTACTTGTCTCGGGAAGCGGCACTAACCTTCAGTCGATCATCGACCGCTCGGCATCGGGCGAACTGGCGGCAGACGTCGTCTGCGTCATCTCGAACAAGGCTGACGCTTTCGGTCTTGTGCGTGCGGCAAAGCACGGCATTGCGCATCTGCACCTGGACCACCGTTCATTCTCCGGCAGGCAGGAGTACGACAGAGCGCTGGTCGAAGCCCTGAAGAGTTTCAATGTCGACCTTGTCGTCCTGGCAGGGTTCATGCGGATCGTCACACCGGTTCTGCTTGAGGCTTTCCCGAACAGGGTCATGAACATCCACCCTGCCCTTCTCCCGTCTTTTCCCGGTCTTGATGCACAGAAGCAGGCGATCGAGTACGGCGCAAAGCTCTCCGGCTGCACGGTGCACTTTGTCGATTCCGGGACGGATACCGGGCCGATCATACTGCAAACTGCTGTCCCCGTGCTGGAAGACGACACCGAGAAGACCCTTTCAGAGCGGATCCATGTCGAAGAGCACCGGCTGTACCCGGCAGCGATCCAGCTTTTTGCTGAAGGAAGGCTGACCGTTGAAGGTCGAAAGGTCAGGATCTCATGAAATACATCAGCACCAGAGGGGGCATAGACCCTGTAAGCTTCAAGGATGCGGTCATGATGGGCCTTGCGACAGACGGCGGGCTTCTGTTACCGTCAGAGTATCCGCTCTTCCCGAGAGATGTCATCGAATCCTGGCGAGGTCTTTCCTATCAGGAAGTGGCATTCAACATCATCTCCCCGTTTGCTGACGATATACCTCCATCCGATCTGAAACGTCTTATCGATCGTTCCTACGCATCCTTTAATCATCCGGAGATCACTCCTGTCGTCAAAAAAGACGGCGTACATATCCTTGAACTTTTTCACGGACCGACCCTCGCATTCAAAGATGTCGCCCTGCAGCTGCTTGGCAATATTTTCGAATACCTCCTCAAGGAGCGCGGTGAGAAGATGAACATCGTCGGGGCGACATCCGGGGACACCGGCAGTGCCGCAATTTACGGTGTACGAGGTAAGGAGAACATCAACATCTTCATCCTGCACCCTCACGGAAGGACGTCGAAGATCCAGGCACTCCAGATGACGACAGTGACCGACAAAAATGTCTACAACATTGCGGTGAACGGCACCTTCGACGATTGCCAGAATATTGTCAAGACGCTGTTCGGCGATATTGCTTTCAAGCAGAGACACTCCCTTGGTGCGGTAAACTCGATCAACTGGGCTCGGGTTCTGGCACAGGTCGTCTACTACTTTTTTGCCTGGCTGAAAGTGACTGATAATTCCTCGAAAGATGTCGTATTCTCGGTTCCGACCGGCAATTTCGGTGACATTTTTGCCGGTTACGTCGCAAAACGTATCGGCCTGCCGATAAAACAACTCATCCTGGCCACAAACGAGAACAACATCCTTTCGCGGATGGTAAAAAACGGAGACTATTCGACCGGCGAGGTCGTTGCAACACTCTCCCCTTCCATGGATATCCAGGTCGCATCCAATTTCGAGCGGTATCTGTTCCATCTTTTCGATGAGGATTCTGCACGGGTCAATGCTGCGCTTGAAGCCTTTTCGAATACCGGGAAGATGAGTTTCACGCGGGAGCAGCTCCAGCGGGTCCATCAGGATTTCAGCTCCTGCTCGGTCAGCAGGGAGGAGACGATCAGCACCATCGCCGACTTCAACAAAAGCTGCGGCTATCTTCTTGACCCGCATACCGCTGTCGGAGTCAGGGCTGCACTCGATTCGGAGATCTCCGGCAGCGAACTCATCTGCCTGGCTACGGCTCATCCGGCCAAATTCGGAGATGCGGTAAAACTCGCTATCGGTATGGAGCCTGAGCTTCCTCTCTCACTGAAGGGTCTGGACGCTCTGCCGTCACGCTGCGTGAACATGAATGCAGAGCTTGCGGAGATCCGCGCTTTTGTCGAGGCGAATGCGATTTAGACCTACTTTTCGTTGACGAATTGACCGGTTAAGTGTTTAATGCAGCAGATTTTTTTACTGACGTATTGCCGTTTCTGGCGACATCACCATAAAAAGGGGAGAAAGAATGAAAAGAATCGTATCACTGGCATCCGCCCTGCTTCTGCTCGCTTCTGTAGCAGTGGCAGCCGAACCTGCAGCTAAACCGGCAGCTAAACCTGCGGCTCCGCAGGCTGCACCTGCAGTTGCAGCTGCACCGGCAAAACCGGCAGTTTCTCTGACCAGCGCCGACTGCGTCAAGTGCCATGCAAAAGCACCTGCCGACGTAGAAGCCAAAGGTAGAGCTCACAAGACAAAGATAACCTGCCAGGACTGCCACAATGGTCACCCGCCGACAAACAGGAAGATCATCCCTCTTTGCGGACAGTGCCACGAAGGGAAGCCCCACTACAAACTCGGCGGCTGCCTCCAGTGCCACAAGAATCCTCACCAGCCGAAAGAGATCGTCTTCGGTCGTGACGTTACCGATCCGTGCCTCACCTGTCACTCACCGCAGATCGGCCAGCTGAAGGGTAATCCGAGCAAACACACCAAGCTCGCCTGCTCGTTCTGCCATGATGTCCATGGCAAGATCCCGCAGTGTACCCAGTGCCACAAAGCTCACTCACCGGAGCAGGGCCCCGGCGACTGCAAAAAGTGCCACAAGGCTCATATGCCGAAAGCGGTGACCTACGCTGCGGACACACCTTCCAAGCAGTGCGCTTCCTGCCACGCCAAGGCTTTCAACATGCTCGTTGCCAGCAAGGCGAAACACAAGTCTCTTCTCTGCGTAACCTGTCATCAGGAGAAACACAAGATGGTGCCCAAGTGTCAGGATTGCCACGGAGTACCTCACGCGGCAGGCATCATGTCCAAGTTCCCTAAATGCGCCGACTGCCACGGCATCGCGCATGACCTGAACAACTGGAAGACAGGAGCACCTGCCGGAGCAGCAGATCCTGCTGATGCGGCCAAAAAACCGGCTCTGAAGAAGAAAAAATAATCGACTAGTTCTCAAGAAGTTTGAGTCAAAGAGGAGAGAGTCATCGGCTCTCTCCTCTTTTTTGTTCAAATCTGCCTAAAATACTCTCCTCATTGCTTTTTATGTTCGTTTGCGGTAAGTGTATTCCCTCGAAATCATTATTTTCTGAATTAGTTTTCATGCAATGAATTTGGCCCCCGAGGAGAAACTCCCACCATGGATAATCGATTCTTCGAACAACCAATCCTCAACTCTCCATATGACTATCCGGTTCGCCACTGGGAGCTTGATTCGTCAGGCCAGCCGACGCAGCAGATTATCGAAGCCCGGCGGACGGCACAGTTTATTACCCCCATTCCTAAGTCGAAGAAACTGCGGAGCAAAGGAGCCGAGCGGCACCACTGCTATGCCAGTGCCACGGGGGCCAAGGAATGAAAAAGGGTGACCGTTACGATACGACAGGACTTGAAGAGAACGAATATGAAACCGGCTCAAACAATCTGGTTCTCAAAAACATGCGCGGCATTACCACGATTGTCGAAATGGAACAAGCTGAGACCCTTGCTCTGTTACAGACCACCGAGGAGATGCTTGACCGATTCGATCAGGACCACCGCTTTACCGAAGCTGACATCTGCTCCATGCATCGGGTTTGGCTGGGAAGCATCTACTCATGGGCAGGCAGCTACCGTCAAGTGATGATGAGCAAGGGCGGCTTTCCGTTTGCGGCTCCGGCATATATTCCGAAACTGATGGAGAATTTTGGAAAAGACATCCTGGCACGTCATACCCCCTGTCACGGTGACGATGATACGGTTGCGTTAGCGCTCGCAACTGTGCATGTCGAACTGGTGCTGATCCACCCGTTCCGAGAAGGTAATGGCCGCCTGTCGCGACTGTTGGCAATACTGATGGGATTACAGGCTGGGCTGCCGATGCTGGTATTCGATGAAATGGAAGGTGCACGCCGGGAAGCGTACTTTGCCGCTGTCAGGGCAGGTGTGGGAGAAGATTACAAACCGATGGCAAACATCTTCAAGAGGATTATCGAGCAGAGCCGGAACGAGGACCAGAGGTAAGAGCTTGGTTTTGCAGCTGCGTCAACTCCTGTTCCGTCATCTTGATCCCTTCAACCGCTGAAGAAGAAAGAACCGAACGGAGCAGCGCCTGACGCCGCTTTTCAGGATCAAGCAGGAATTTGTTAGTTTGGCTGAGTGATTGCTGTTTCATACTGATATTTATACGTGATTACGCTGAAAATGTACACCGATAAGGAACTGACTTATGGCAAAAGCACCAACCAAGATAGCTGTCGAAACCCTCACTCACGATGACGCAACCCGCAAGAACATCCCCACTGCCGAGCATCAGTCGATCATGCACGAGGCGATAAGCGCCTGGAATATATTTCTGATGCGGAGGCAGTATGAGATTTTGGGTAGGCGTAACAGATAATAAATGGTTCAACTACCTGTCAGAACTACAGCCTGATGAAGTCAATTTCTGGCAACCCAGTGCAACGCCGCCATTCACCAACGCTCCTACAGGGCTTCCATTTCTTTTTAAACTCAGAAGGCCCAATAATCACATAGCAGGTGGCGGATTCTTTGTTACCTACAGCGTTACGCCAGACCTAAAAATACGGGTAAGTCCACGCATCCGGGAAGAATGGTTTAACGGTAAGGTTTACTATCGGCTTGATAATCAACCGTTGACTGTCGTTCCAGTACAACCTTCAATGAGACCTGATCCAGAACTACCGGACTGGCACATTAAGAATAGATTTCAAGCTTGAAAGGTTGTATTGCGGTGGAGGTAATTAATCACTTGGGGAATGAGGTGATGAATGTGTTCAGGGTGGTGTCATGAGCAATATCAAACTCTTTGAATC